>CAYVVX010000106.1:0-11383 GCA_964455315.1 uncultured Planctomycetales bacterium
GCGCCCGGCTCCGCGAAGCCGGCGAAGGCCTTCGGCACATCCTCGAAGGGCCCCGAGTCCCAGTCGTCGCCGTAGTGGTACAGCCAGGTCTTCCGGCGGATGTCCGCCGGGAGCGTGCGCAGCTCGCTGATCAGCGCGTGCACCGGGCTGGCCTGGTCGTAGAGCTGCGCGTCGTGGAAGCAGACCCGGGCCCGCTCCATCATCCGCCCGTACGCGGGATAGTCGAACCGCGTGTCGCCGGAGTAGAACGCGGCCTGGTCGGTCCGGGTGTCCTCGATGAACAGCCCGTAGGACGGCCAGTCGTACTTGCGCTCGACCTGGATGTGGTCGGTGGGGAAGAGCTGGAACCGGTAGCGCTTGTGCATGGTGAAGCGGTCGGTGCCGGCGTCGCCGGGCTGGATCGCCAGGATGAAGAAGTAATCCTGAAGCAGGACGTAGCGCCCCGCCTGGACGCCCAGCCCGCCCTTCAGCGAGTGATCCCAGAGGTTCACCAGGATGGACAGCGAGCTGATGATCTGCGGCTTGAACGGCTTGCCGCGGTCGGAGTCGGCGTGGAAGTAGGTGTTCATCATGGCCAGCTCTTCGAGCCCGCCGATGTGGTCGGCATGCGCGTGGGTGATGAAGATCCGCCGGATGGCCGGGTAGTAGATGGTGTCCTTGCGGCAGAGGTACTCGAAGCCGGGCTTGCGCATCAGTGCCGCCAGCGCCAGCGGGCCGGTGCCGCCGAAGTCGATCAGCAGGGTGTCGTCCGGAGCGCCCTGGTGGTCGGGCCCGCGTTCCCAGGCTTCGATCAGGGCATTGGAATGGTGATTCCGCTTGGCGAAGGCCGAGCCCACGCCCAGAAAGGTCAACGTCAGCATCGTTCCTGTCCACCCATGATAGAGTTCACCGGCGGAAGGCCATGATAGGTCCGCCGCACCGGAGGGTCTGACTGCCCGCCGACCCTGTCATCATACCTCGACGAATCCCCCAGACCTACCCGGCGACCGCCCCAATCTGGCAGGATGAATCGACCGGACCCGGGGACCCCGTCGGGCGGCGGCGGCGAGCCGTTCGCGACAGACGGAAATCCGCCAGCGACGTTCTCCTCGCCGAGGGCCAGTGGAAATGTTGCGCGGGGCGCCAAGGGAGGATGAAACTCTGGTTCATGAATCTCCCGGTGGGAATCGGGACCCTCCGGCACCCCCTGGAGGACAAATCCAACTCTTTTCATGGCATGGAGTTACACCAGATCGCCGCCCGGCCCGGCGCCCCCGGGCGACCCTCCCGCGAACCCGGGCGATTTGCCACTGCATCGCTTGGCGGTTCAGGACCGATAAGGTAGAATCCGGTGTGTCGTTTTCGCGCAAGGACGCCTGAGAAACGAGGATAGGAACGATGGTCATCAGAAAAGGAAAATCACAGGTCACGTTCGTTTTTCAGCCCGGCAACCGAGCCCAGACGGTCCAGTTGGCCGGAACTTTCAACGACTGGCAGCCCGACCAGGGCAAGATGACCCGGCAGAAGGACGGTACCTACCGCAAGCGGCTGGACCTCTCCGCCGGGCAGCATCGCTACAAGTTCTTCGTCGACGGTGAATGGGTCGAGGACACCGAGGCCGAGGCGCTGGTACCCAACGACTTCGGCACCAAGGACTCGCTGATCACCGTGGGCTGAGCCCCCGCGACCGTTCCCCCGGGGCACCCGGCCGGCGCGCGATCACCGGTAACACCACACGGCGCGGAGTCCCGCGCCGCGGCATCGCCTTCCTCCCCGTTTCCGTCGGCACGGGCGTCGCCGCCAATCATCGCGCCCTGCTCAAGGCGACCAACATTGAACAGGCGTTGGGCTACCCGGCAGGCCGCCTGGAACACGCAGCCAATCGACCCGGTCGCCGGTCTGCAAGCCGCCCCGGAAGGCGACGATGATCTCCTGGCCGCCATCCGCGAGCTGGCCCGGCCGCGGTCGCAGGTGTACGTTCTCCAGCGTTCCACAGAGGGCCGGTGAGTCGAATTGACCTTCGCAATGGCTCACCATGTCAGCCGGTTCTACAATGCCTCCATGCGGCTGACACGCGAGGTCAGGTTTACGGCCGGGCTCCGGCCGGCGAGCCCGGTGATCAACTCCTTCGCCGGATCGCCGGGGGCGGGGGTTGTCGCGCCGTACCTGGTGCTTCGTGTCTGCGTCGAGGGCGAGCCCGACCCGGTGACCGGCTACCTGTGCGACATCCGGCGGATTGACGGGGTGCTGCGCGAGCGGTCGATCCCGCTGATCGGGCGGCTGATGGCGGATGCGGGGGGGGCGTGGCCGACCGGCGAACGGCTGATCGGCGCCGTGGCCGACGATCTCGCGGCCCATGCCCCTGCGAACACCCACTGGGTTTCCATCACCCTCCAGTTGACGCCGTACCTGAGCTGCGCGGTCCACCCCGGAGACGACGCCATGTTCCGAGTCACCCAGTGCTTCGAGTTCGCCGCCGCCCACCGGCTGCACTGCCCCGGCCTCTCCGACGACGAGAATCGCCGGGTGTTCGGCAAGTGCAACAACCCCAACGGACACGGCCACAACTACCAGCTCGAAATCACCCTCGCCGGCGAGCTGGACCCGGAGCACGGGCACCTGCTGCCGCTGGAACGGTTCGAGCGGACGGTGAAGGAGCGGGTCATCGACGTGCTGGACCACAAGCATCTCAACGAGGACTGTCCGGCATTCCGGCAGCTCAATCCGTCGGTGGAAAACCTCGCCCGGGTGATCTGGTCGCTGCTGGACGGGCAGTTCGACGGGCCGAGGCTGGCCCGCGTGCGGGTGTGGGAGACGCCCAAGACCTGCGCGGAGTACGAGGGGCGGTAGGCGCCGAACGCCGTGATTGCGTGAGAGAATCGGCAGCCCGCCGCAGGCACGCTCGGGTCGCGAGGCATGACCGGGCAGGGATGACTCCCACGTGAAACGTCCGGCACGGGGGCCGGACGCTACAGATGGATGCAATGGATCGGGTCGCGAGGCCGATCGCGCTCGGCGACACCCCCTGACGCCCGGCGCCGCCGCCTCTATAATGGGGCGGTGGTGAGACAGATTGGCGCCATCGTTGGAGCGGCGATGCGGGCCCTGCGGCTGGCTCAGACCGGCGGGCGGGTCGCTTCCTCCGTCGGCAAGTTCGCGGCGCCGCAGGCCACCGGATCGACCTCCATGCCCGCAACCACGCTCAAACCGAACTACATCTGGTCCAACCGGCTGAGCCTGTCGCCCTACGACAGGCTGGTCGAGGTGCTGGAAGCGTTCTTTGCGTCCTACCCCGGCGGTGACTACACCTGCGAACACCGCGACCGCTTCAAGCTGCGCTTCCGCCGCGGGAAATGGCGCAAGTCCATCCTTCGCCTCGGCGACCTGGTGCCCGATGCGCTGGTTCGCGGGCAGTTCAACCAGTGGCCCATCGTGGTCCGCGTGCTGGTCCGCCCGTCGCCGGAAGCGTTCGACGTGTCCATCCACTACGAGCTGTATCTGCCCAACAGCACGCCGAAGCTGGGCGATGCCGTGCAGTCGTCGGTCGACCAGCACGCCCGCAGGGAGCTCGACGACCTGGCGGGCTACCTGGCCGAGTGCATCGGACTGGACGCGCCGCCTGAGGTGGCGGGCGCAGATCAGTAGGTCGCGGCTTGCACGGTCGAGAGCCTGCTCGCGTTCGCCCCTCGCACGCGAGGGGGCTAAACAAGTACCCAGCGTCTCGCGAGTGTCGTCAATTCAAGGGAGATCCATCTGTGCGCACTGGTATGCATTTGTGTCCCATCGGCTTGGTCATCGCGGTCGCCTCAACTGCCCTGGCCGCACCCAACGATTACTTCCGCATTCACGTCGTCGATGAGCAAACCGGCCGGGGCGTGCCGCTGGTCAAGCTGCGCACGGTCAACGATGTCGCCTGGTACACCGACAGCAACGGGCTGATCGCCTTCAACGAGCCGGGGCTGATGAACGGGCAGGATGTGCATTTCCTGGTGTCCGGTCACGGCTACGAGTACCCGGCCGACGGCTTCGGCTATCGCGGCGTGCGCTTGCAGCCGACGCCCGGCGGGCGGGCCGAGGTGAAGCTCAAGCGGCTCAACATCGCCGAGCGGTTGTATCGCATCACCGGCGGCGGAATCTATCGCGACACCGTGCTGCTCGGCGAGAAGTCGCCCACGGACGAGCCAGTGCTCAACGCCAGGGTGCTCGGCTCCGACAGCGTCTCTAACGCCATCTATCATGGCAAGCTGTATTGGATCTGGGGCGACACCAACTGGCCGGCGTATCCGCTCGGCAACTTCCAGACGCCTTGCGCGGTGTCCAACCTGCCGGGCAAAGGCGGCCTGGATCCGTCGCGGGGCGTGAACCTCCGCTACTTCACGGCCGAGAGCGGGTTCGCCAAAGCATCTTCCCCCACCGAGGGGCAGGGGCCGACCTGGATCGACGCGCTGACCGTGCTCAAGGATGGCGAGGGACATGAACGATTCCTGGCCGCCTACGGCAAGATCAAGCCGCCCATGGAGTGCTATCGCCGCGGGCTGCTGGAGTGGAGCGACGAGAAGGAACTGTTCGTCCCCATCGGCGATTTCGACATGAAGGCGCCGGTGTGGCCGCGCGGGCATACCTTCCTGCACAAGGACGGTGGTACGGAGTACGTCTACTTCGCGACGCCCTATCCGCACATCCGCGTGCCGGCGGCGGTGGAGGCGTTCACCGACATCGGCCGGTACGAGGCGTTCACCTGCCTGGAGCCGGGCACGAAGCCGGAGGACGAGCGCGTCGAGCGTGACGCGGATGGCAAGGTGGTTTACGCGTGGAAGCGCGGCACCTCACCGGTCGGCCCGAAGGAGCAGGCCGAGCTGATCAAGACGGGCAGGCTCCGCGAGGAAGAGGCGTGGCTGAAACTGCGCGACGCTGATTCAGGCAAGCCGGTGATGGCCGCGTCCGGTTCGGTGGCCTGGAACACGTATCGCAAGCGCTGGATCATGATCACCTGCCAGATCTTCGGCACCAGCGTCCTCGGCGAGCAGTGGTACGCGGAGGCGGACGCTCCCGAGGGGCCCTGGATCAACGCGGTGAAGGTGGTCACCCACGACAAGTACAGCTTCTACAACACCAGGCACCACCCCTGTTTCGACCAGGACGGCGGCCGGCTGATCTACTTCGAGGGCACCTACACCGCCACCTTCTCCGGCAACGAACATCCCACCCCGCGCTACGACTACAACCAGATCATGTACCGGCTGGACCTGGCCGATCCGCGGCTGGCAGGGGCGCAGAGCCGGCCGGCACCGTAGGTGCGCAAGCCACGGGTGGGCAACTCACTTGCGGGCGTGGGATGCTGCATTCCCGAGCCGGCAGCGATAGAATGGAGGTGGGAACAGCGTACCGGAGCCCAGAACATGCTCAATCTGCCATTGTCGCCCGAACAGGAAGCCAGGCTGCGCGATCGCGCGGCTGCGGTGGGTAAGGACTTGACTGAGTACGTGCTCGACGTGGTCAATGAGGAACTGGAAATGGGGGAATCGATGCCTTCTGCGGACGCCGCTGTCGCCAGCACTGCGAACCAGTGGGTTCGAGATCTTCACGCCTGGGCCGCCGGGCACCCCGCTGTGGGCAGAATCGTGGACGACAGCCGTGAAAGCATCTATGAAGGCCGCGGGGAATGAGAATTCTCGTTGATACCAATGTCCTCACGCGTGCCGCCCAGTCCACACATCCCCTTCAACTCACCGCGCTCAAAGCCCTGGAAATCATTCGGGTGCAGGGAAATGAAGCCTGTATCGTGCCTCAGGTGCTGTATGAGTACTGGGTCGTATGCACGCGACCGGTTGAATCGAACGGTCTTGGGATGTCCCCCTCCGACGTCGAGACTCGGGCGTCGGAGATCAAGCGATTGATGACGCTATTCCAAGATGAACGGGCCATTTTTCCTGAATGGGAGAAGCTGGTCGTGTCACATCAAGTCAAGGGCAAGCCCGCCCACGATGCCCGGCTTGTCGCCGCGATGCATCGGCATGGGCTCAAGCACCTTCTTTCGTTCAACGCCTCCGATTTCTCGCGCTACTCGACGATTACCGTACTCTCTCCCGAGATGGTTCTCCGCGCCTCATCCTGAGCGCATGCGAGAGCCGGCGGGCGCCAATAACCTTACTGCTTCGCCTCGAACCGATACGTCCCCGAGCCGATCTCAAACACCGCTGCACCGCCCTCGCGCCCCGCGGCTTTGACGCCATCGGCGCCGGCGGAGGGCTTGCCGTTGACGCTCACCGCCGCGCCGTCGGCCGCGGGGAGGTACACCGTCGCGGTCACGTTGGCGGGGATGGTCACGCTGTAGGTCAGCTTCCCGTCGTAGAGCTTCCACTCGCTGGCGATCGGCCCGCGGATGGAGTCGTAGCTGCCCTTGGCGGAGGTCAGACCGCCGCCGGGCTCCGGGCGGAGGATGACATGGCGGTAGCCGGGCCGGGCCGGGTCGGGGTTGATGCCCAGGATGGTGCGGAACATCCATTCACTGACCGCACCCAGTGAATAGTGGCAAAAGGAGTTCATGGCTGGATCCTGATAGCCGCGGCCCTCGACGTAGCCGTCCCAGCGCTCCCAGATGGTGGTCGCCCCCTGGTCGATGGTGTAGCCCCACGAGGGGATGGTCCGGTTGAGGATCAGCTTGTAGGCCACGTCGGTATGCCCCGAGCGGGTCAGTTCCTTCATCAGCTTCGCGGTGGTGTGGAAGCCGGTGGAGATGTGCCCCTTGTACGCTTCAATCGCGGCGACCATCTTCTCCGCCGCTTTGGCTCGAAGCTCCTCGGGCATGAGATTGAAATCCAGCGTCAGGGCGTAGCCCGACTGGGTGTTGCCCAGCACCGTGCCATCCTCCTTGATGTACGCCTTGATGAAGGCCGCCCGGATGTCGTCGGCGAGCTGGCCGTACTTCTTCGCGTCCCCTGTGCGGCCGATCGCGCCGGCCATCTGGGCCACCAGGCGCGTGGAGTGCTCGAAGAACGCGGTGGCCAGCACCTCGTTGGGCAGTTGGGCGACGCCGACGGGAAAGCCGTAGCCCTCCAGCTTGAGCGTGTCGCCGTTGAGCCAGTCGCCGTAGTCGTTGCCGCGGAGGCCCTTGCGATCGCCGCGTTCGTTCTTCCAGAGCAGGTCGGGGCTGAGGCCGTGCACGTAATCGACCCAGCGGCGGGCGGATTCGAAGTGCGTCTCCAGCAGCCGTTTGTCGCCGTAGTTGACGTACGCCTCCCAGGGCACGAACACGCCCGCGTCGGCCCAGGCCGGCACGCCGGAGAACAGCTTGTTCACGTCGTAAGGGTGCGGAGCGAAGTCAGGGAACCGCCCGTCGTCGGCCTGGTCGTCGCGCATGTCCTGCAGCCACTTGGTGAAGAACGCGCCCATGTCCATGTTGAACATCGCGGCCTGGGCGAAGGAGAGGATATCGCCGGTCCAGCCCATGCGCTCGTCGCGCTGCGGGCAGTCGGTCGGCGTGCTGTGCATGTTGTCGCGCTGGGTCCACTGGATGTTGGTGATCAACTGGTTGAGCAGCGGGTCAGAGCACTCGAAGCTGCCCGCCGGCGGGGCGGTCGAGTGGAAATGCCGGGCCACGATGAAGTCCGGCGCCGGGTCGGCCGGCAACCCAGCCACCTCGACGTAGCGGAACCCGTGGTAGGTGAAGCGGGGCTCCCAGGTAAACGTGCCGCCGCGACAGATGTATTCATCCTCCTGGCGGGCGCCCAGGTCGGGGCTTTCACCCGCCAGCGACTTCATCCGCAGGTTGTCCCGGTAAATGTTGCCATCCGGCTCGATCATCTCGGCGTGGCGCAGCCGCAGCGCGGTGCCCTCCGGGAAGTCGCCGGTGATTCGGCACCAGCCGGCGAGAATCTGCCCGAAATCGAAGACGTAGGTGTTATCGGCGACCCGCTTGGCCGACCTGGGACGCAGTTCGACGGTCACGCGGATGGGTTCGTTGGGCTGGGCCACGATCTTCGGCGGGAGCGACTCGGCCACGTGCACCGGCTTCCACGCCTTGTCGTCAAAGCCCGGTGCGTCCCAGCCCTTCTGCTCCATGCGGGCGTCATAGACCTCGCCGTCGAGCAGGCAGGCCTTGCGGATGGGCCCCTCCGTGGTCGCCTTCCACGACGCATCAGAGGCGATCACGGATCGCGAGCCGTCCTCGTGTTCGACCACGATCTGTACCCGCAGATGCGGGTATCGGCCGTAGTGCCCGCGCAGCGGACCGCCCTTGACGATGTGGGAGATGCCCAGACGCCCGGCGTACCAGCCGTCGCCGAGGATGGCGCCGACCGCATTGGCGCCGGACCGCAGCCCGTCGGTCACGTCATAGGCCTGGTACTGCGTGCGCTCGTTGTAGTCGGTCCATTCCGGGGCCAGGATATGATCGCCCACGCGCTTCCCGTTGAGCCGAACTTCGTACACGCCCAGCGCGGTCGCATAGAGCATCGCCCGGCGGATCGGCTTGCCCAGATCGAACTCCCTGCGCAGCATCGCCGCCGGCAGCGCGGGCAGCGGATCGGGTGGAGCTTCAGGCTTGCCGATCCACTTCGCCTTCCAGTCCGACGGCGACAGCAGGCCCATCTGCCAGGACGCGGGCTTACTGAACGGGCCTTCCTTCCCATCCTTGTCCCAGGTCTTCACCTTCCAGAACACCCGCTGACCGGACGCGAGCTTGCCGCCCCCGTAGGGGATGAACGTGGTCTCGCTCGAACTGACCTTGCCGCTGTCCCACAAGTCGCCCTGGTCACCGCCCAGCTTCTTCTCGTCCGACGCGACCACGATACGGTAGGCCGTCTGCCTGTCGCCCTGAGTGTCCGAGGTCACGATCCAGCTCAGCCGCGGCTCGGGCGTGCCCACGGCCAGGGGGTTTTCCAGGTACTCGCAGCGCAGCTTCTCAGGGGCCAGCATCGCCATTGTCGAATCAGCTCCAATGAGGGTGAAGAGCCCAGCCAGCGCCGGGGCCAGTCGGTAAGCGAGCATTCTCAAGCTCCTGGTGCGGCGGCTCCATCGTGTAAAAACCCGGGGCATTCTCCGCGGGGCGCGTCACGTTGTAGCAGCGCGCCGCGTCGGCGTCCAACCGACCCCGGGAGGGCCGCATGGAAACACCAAACTCCCCGGCGGGCCGGAGATTCGCTGGAAACCGGGCGGGGGAATTTGGCTTCAATGGTTATTGAGTCTATAGGCGTGCGAGGGGTGTCGGCGACCATTTATTCAGTATTCATTGAATTGATCTGGGCTCCCACTGTGGTACCATCACCCCCCACGCACGATGGCAATCTGGCCCCAACCCAAGGAGGATCACATGACCCGGACCACCGGCTTTCACCTTACCCTGACTGGGCTGCTGCTGACCGGCTTTGGCTGCGCGGACACATCCGAACGCAATTCGCTCGCCTGGCGCGATTCCAAGTTGCTGGCCGGGGTGCAGTGGGACCATCCGCTGTACGAGACCACCTTCGACGATCCCGGAGCAGTCAACGACTGGGTGCTGGAAGGCGGGGAGAGCATGGAGGTTCGCGACGGCAACCTGGTGCTCAGCAACGGCACCGAGTCGCAGGTCTCGGAGTGGAAGGGCAAGCACCTGGTCTGCTGGCTCAAGCAGGAGGTGCCGGCGAGCTTCCTGCTCGAATTCACCGTCTGCCCGGACGACCGCCAGCGCGGGCTGGCTATCGTGTTCTTCAACGCCCGCGGCATCCACGGCGAATCCATCTTCGACCCCACGCTCGCCAAGCGCGACGGGCAATTCAACCTCTACCACAGCGGCGACCTCAACAATTACCACACCTCCTACTGGGCCGGCGGGCGCGGCACCGCCAACCTCCGCAAGAACAAGGGTTTCCATCTCGTGGCCAGCGGGCGGGACTTCATCGAGCTCGGTTCACCGGGCGAGTTCCAGGTGGTGCAGGTCTACAACCGTAACGGGCTCATCCACCTCCTGGTCGACGGCCAGCTGGTGCTCGACTGGCGGGACGACGGACAGTACGGGCCCAAGAACAACCACCCCGGCTGGCTGGCCCTGCGGCAGATGGCCCACACGCACAGCGCCAGGTACGGCCGGGTCGCGGTCTATCCGGTCAAGGAGTAGCCGCCCATCGCCGGGATGACCTCGCTGATCGGCACATCCCGTCTTGTCAGTCGCGGGCGGGATGGGGATAATACGCCGCTTTGGCCGGGCACACACGACGCCCCGGCCGCAGGCGTTCCTACCACGAGGGAGATCACCATGATTCGGTTTTCACGCACGCTGCCGGCGTTCGCCGTTGCGGCACTGGCAGTCCATGCGTTCGGCGCCCATCACGAGATCCTGGGCAACTGGGACATCACCATCGGCGAGCCCCCGCGGACGCAGCCGAGCTGGATCGGCATCGAGTGGAAGGACGGCAAGCACCTGGGCCGGTTCCTGGGCACGGCCGGCAGCGTGGGCAACCCGGAGCCGGTCAAGTTCGAAAACCCGATCGTGGAGTTCGACGCCCACGGCTGGCACTGGAAGGGCACGGTCAAGGGCGACACGATCGAGGGAATGCGCAAGAACGACCGCGGTGAGGAGCAGAAGTGGACGGCAAAGCGGTTTGAGCGCAAGCCCGTCGTGCGCGGCACGTGGATGATCAAGAAAGGACTTCCCGGCGCCGTCATCCTGCGGGATATGAACGGCAGGATCGGCGGCGCCTACCGCGCCGGGCGCGGGCGCGAGGACCGCTCGCAGATCCAGGACGCCACCCTCAAAGGCGATGACATCACCATCGCCTTCAAGCAGGGCCAGGCCTCCGAGGCGACCACCATCACCGCGACCATCAAGGGCGACGTGATGGAGGGCAAGGTGACCAGGCCCGGCGGGACCGGCACGGCCTTCGTCGCCCAGCGGCAGCGCCAGTGGGGCGAACCCGTCGAGCTGTTCAACGGCAAGAACCTCGACGGCTGGAAGCTGATCGGCGGACAGGAGGGCTTCGGCAACTGGCAGGTCCAGGACGGGCTCATGATCAACACCGCCGGCGGGCCGAATATCCAGACCATCCCCGAGTTTCAGGACTTCAAGCTGCACGTCGAGTTCCGGGTGCCCGAGGGCGGCAACAGCGGCGTGTATCTCCGCGGGCGGCACGAGATCCAGGTGGCTGACAGCTTCGGCCACAAGCCCGATTCGGGCAGCTGCGGTTCGCTGTACAGCCGGATCGTGGCGAGCAAGAACGCCTCCAGGCCGGCCGGCGAGTGGCAGACTTACGACATCACGCTGATCGGCTCGTACGTCAACGTGGTGCACAACGGCGAAACCATCATCGACAACCAGAAGATGGAAGGCATCACCGGCGGGGCCTTGGACAGCAACGAAGGTGCTCCGGGGCCCATCTATCTGCAGGGCGATCACACCGCGGTGGACTATCGCAAGCTCACCCTGACCCCG
>CAYVVX010000107.1:0-11244 GCA_964455315.1 uncultured Planctomycetales bacterium
ACCGGGATGGGAGCGCTTCAATGGGGCCGCGCTCTGGTGAGCGCGGAATGGGGCGGGCGTGGTCGGCCGGGGCGGGTTCCCCCGGGCTGCTTCAATGGGGCCGCGCTCTGGTGAGCGCGGAATGGGTTACGAATCGCTGTTGTAGGCCACGCCCAACTTGCTTCAATGGGGCCGCGCTCTGGTGAGCGCGGAATGGCCGCCGCGCTCCGCCGATCGCACCCGGGCCCGCTACGCTTCAATGGGGCCGCGCTCTGGTGAGCGCGGAATGCACGATGTACAGCGGGCCCGCGAACTCGCGGCCATTGCTTCAATGGGGCCGCGCTCTGGTGAGCGCGGAATGCCGACCACGCCGCCATGCCGCACCAGCGGATAGCCGCTTCAATGGGGCCGCGCTCTGGTGAGCGCGGAATGGGTGAGTTCAGCACAGCCCACAGCACGGTGCGCGAGCTTCAATGGGGCCGCGCTCTGGTGAGCGCGGAATGTCTTCGGCAAGCTGGTGGAGCTCGCGGCCGACCAGCGCTTCAATGGGGCCGCGCTCTGGTGAGCGCGGAATGGGGCAAAGATCGCATTCCGGCCGGCCTGCAGGTCGAGCTTCAATGGGGCCGCGCTCTGGTGAGCGCGGAATGGACCTGTTCGGGGAGTGGGTGCCGGACGATCTGCTGGCTTCAATGGGGCCGCGCTCTGGTGAGCGCGGAATGGGCCGGCACGCTGGTCCGGGTGCGCTGGGACGGCATGCTTCAATGGGGCCGCGCTCTGGTGAGCGCGGAATGAGCCCGGCCCCGCCCGGCAGCCCCGGCAGTCCGGCCGGCTTCAATGGGGCCGCGCTCTGGTGAGCGCGGAATGCCCGACGCCGGGCCTGCTCCTGCTCCGCCCCGGTCACGCTTCAATGGGGCCGCGCTCTGGTGAGCGCGGAATGGACCGCACCGGACACGCCCAAGTACAAGGTGCTCGAGCTTCAATGGGGCCGCGCTCTGGTGAGCGCGGAATGGCGGTGCTCATCGGCCGGCGGCTTCTCCCAGGTCCAGCTTCAATGGGGCCGCGCTCTGGTGAGCGCGGAATGTTCGTCGCCCGGGCCAGAGCCGCGGAATTCCCCAGATGCTTCAATGGGGCCGCGCTCTGGTGAGCGCGGAATGGTGATGCAGACGGCCTCGGAGTCGGTGATGATGTCCAGCTTCAATGGGGCCGCGCTCTGGTGAGCGCGGAATGGGCCCCTGCCCCAAGCTGCGGCAACGCCACCGCTTGTGAGGGGTCTTTCGAGCAACTGGGGTTCAGCCGGGATCGGGCCAACGTAATCATGACGGATTTCATCCGTAACTCTTTACTTGCCAAAGATCTCGAACGAGTCCCGGCCATCACGCATCACTCCACCGCTCGCGGCGACGATCAGACCACCTGGACCCGGCTCGGTGCATGATACCTTCTGCCGATGCATTCCAGAAGGTCCTGAAGTGGGTGAACCGATTCGCCCAGATCCAGCACGATAATCTGGTCGGCACGCATATCCACCTCACCGACCAGTCGCAATCGCAGCCCGGCCAGCTCCTGCCTGGTCAACTCGCACAGGAACACGCTGAACTGTACGTGATCCCCGAAATCCTTGAGCATCTCGAACACGCGGGTGCGCCGCCTGTCGTCGCTCATATCATATGCGATGAGGTAGTGCCTGCGGGCCATGTCAGCGCGTCACCATGCTCGCGTACGCGGGTATATCCCCGCGAAACCACCGGGCCAGCAGCCGGGCCTGCACGCGAAGAATCGCCCGCCAGGAACAGCGATAGCCGAACAGTGGATGGGTCACAAGCTGATCGAGCCGGCTCTCGTATGCCCGGATCATCGCCTTTCGGCCGGCAGCCGTGAGCATGCAGCCGCTGGCGGATTGCGTGAAATCGTCCAGGCGAACCATGCCGGTGTTCACCGCCGTCACCACGGCCGAATCCACCAGCAGCGAGCGAAACGGCTCCATGATGTCCAGCGCCAATGCCGGCCGGCCATGCCGTGGCCGATGGTAGAGCCCCCACCACGGGTCCAGGCCTTCGGTGAGCAGGGCCACCGTCGCCTCCTTGGCGAGCAGCGCATAGCCGAACGACAGCAGCGCATTGACCGGATCGCGCGGCGGCCGGCGATTGCGTGATCGGAAGTCGAACTCCGCGTCGAAGTCGCGCGGTTTGAGCATGCCCGAGAAGTGCTGGAAGTAGTACGCGGCGAGGCTACCCTCCAGGCCGAGCAGTTGATCGGCAGCGGCGACGGCGGCCACCCGGCCGATCAACTCGTTCATGTCGTCGAGCACGGCGCTCGGCGGGCAGCCGTTGCGGCGCAACATGGTCCGCTGGTTTGCCCCTTTGGCGGCGACAAGTTCCCGGGCGAACCCAAGGCAGCGATCCGGCTGCGCGGCCACAGCGAACTGGGCGGCGCGGTCGTAGGCGTTGCGAAGCGTGATGCCCTGCGTGATGCCGTAGAACCAGTGCCCGCCGGTCAGGTGCACGATGGGGATACCGGCCTCGCAGAGCAGGTGGACGGTCTGCGCCGACACGGAGATGTTGCCGCAGAGCACGAGCTGGCTGGTGTCCTTGAGACGGGCATGGGCCAGCTTTTCGCCGCTCTTGCTGATGGTGAGCGTCTCGCCGCGCTTGCCAACGAAGGCGCCGGGTTCCTGCACGTACAGCGGCAGCGCGTCGTCCCGTGGCGGATAGAGCCGCCGAAGCTCCGGAGCGGACGGGTCAGGCGGCACGTGCCGCAGGGCCAGCGTCTCGTCGGGCAGGCAGATGCCGTTGAGCGAGCAGCCGCGGCATTTCGGGCTGTCGTCGAGCGGCGGGGGCAGTTCGCGGCAAGTCGCGGCGGCGCGAGCCTCGGCCATGAGTTCGAGCGTGCGAGCTTCCAACTCCGGCGTGAACGGCACGTCCACGCGCGTCCGCGAGCCGGCGAAGTAGAGCACGCCGTGATCGCAGCGGTAGCCGTGTTCGCGCAGCAGCAGGCCCTGGGCCATGAGCTGCACCCGCTCCGGCTCGTAGCTGCGCTCGGGGGTGTCGGGCACCCGGCCGCGTTTGGTCTCCACCGGCACCGCCTCGGGCACACCGTCCGGTCCTGGCGCGGTGGAGACTAGGTCGAGCTTGGCGGTGAGGCCGAGCGTCTCGCTGCCCAGCGGAACGGAGCGGGTGATGACCGGCGGATCGTCGCCGTCCTGGGGCTGATGCTGTGGAGGTGTCTCGCCTGTGATCGCTTTCGATTTCCCACTGGCACGCTTCGCGGTCGGCCCTTCGCCGGATGAAGACTCGCTTCCTTCCGGATCGGGCAGCACATGGTCGATCTTGTCTACCCGCCGATGAGCGGCCTTACCCTCCACGGTATAGACGTTATCCGCCCAGCGTCCCTCGACGTACATCAGATGGAAGCGCCGCGGGCAATAGGCCATCTGCGTGACCATATCGAGTGTGAGTGCATCGTCGCCGACAGTGGAGACGTTGGAGGGCATAGCTCACCTATTCTGGGGCTGTTGTCGCCAATGTGCCGAACCCGCAGTGACGCCCTGCCCCGATTGCCAAGGGGCCGGTCATCGGCCGATCGAAGGTGATTCGCACGTGATATCGCGGATAGTGCTGAAGCTTCCCACGCGGCTGGTACGCATGAGCGAGGAGCGAGCCGGACAGAAATGGCACTTTAGAAAACTCAAACGAGGCGGGCGCGTCGATTCCCGCCTGTCGAATCGCTTTGCAGATCAGCTGCTCTGCACGGGTCAGGCGACGTTGGTGATTACCTCGGTGTTGCCTGCGATCGTCGTACCCCGGCAGCAGCACAGGCGTCGCAGATGCCCAGATCCGTGAGACGCCGACGTATCGAAGAAGGACATCGTCACGGAAACGAATCCGCTCCAGCAGGAGTTCTGGGAATCGGCCTTCGCCCTCTTCTGGCCTGAGTGCCTCGCCTTCCAGCGTCCGTTCCAGAATGCGCCGCCACCGGCCGTCAGAACCAAATGGCTCAGCCAGCAATATCCGACGGATGCGGCCGTCCGTGGGGCCGTCGCGCACCGTCGGCAACGGAAGAATCGAGACGCGATGAGGCGACGCGCCCGATGGATGACCAAGGATGTCTGCGGCCACCTCCACCTTCGACATGCCATGACCCGCATCCGCACAAGCCTTCTTGACCATCCCCGCCAACGGAGCAATCAGTTGATGGCGAATGGACACGGGCCTGTCCGAACCATCGACCCGTCGCAGCCGAAACGCCAGATAGGGGCGTGCGTTCCCACAGGTATACGACCATCGCCCGAACCGCGGCGGCGATTCGAACTCCGTCACGCCGGGCCGCTCATACCGTCGCACGAAACCCCGATAGGCCTCTTCCAGCGACTTCAAACTCTCCGGACACGGGACGCGCAGACTCAAACGGTTGCCGTCGTTGTAACGATCAGGAAAATAAACCGTGCGCGAGGCCTCGACATCGGCCAGCCGATCGACGACCTCGGCGCTGCCGATGGCCAGGTCGATGCCCCAGCCCAGGGCATTAATATGCCGGGCAGCGCCATGAACGGCCTCGGCGAACCCGGCCGCTCCCAGCTGAGCGTCATCGAAAGACCATGCGTACTGCACGAGCCGGTCGCCGTTGAGCAGCATAGGCCTGACCATCTTGGGCGTCCGGCTCGCCGGCCACTGGGTGTCCGATGTGTTGTTGAGCACGTAGGTCAGTAGCCCCGTCCCCGCGCTTGCTTGCGGTGTGACGACGATCGGCGGCTCAAGCCGCTCCAGCCACATCAATGCCTCACGAAGCTCGCCGGGAATCACCTCGCCCCGCGCATTGCCCGCTACCAGCGCCTGAAACAGCCGAAACGGCGACGGCGGCCACTCGGCCTTCTCGCCGTTGTCGGTCTGGCCGTGGTAACGGTCGTCGAGGAAGCGGATGCAGAGGAGGAGGTGGCGCCTCACGGATTAGCCTCCTGTTCATCTTTCTTGGTCTTCTTGAGTGCGGCCTTCGCAAGCTTTGGGTCAAACTCGACGTTTTCCCGATCCTCCCCAATGCCGAAGTCCTTTGCTGTCTCCGCCGCATAGGCGAGAGCTTCAGCCGGATCGATGTTGAAGGGAGATTCATTGCCATCGGCATGGACTAACTGGCGGGTCATCGGCTTGTCCTTTGCGCCCACAAGCTGGCAGCCCTGCCGAAGGTTGAATGTCTTGCCGTCGAAGTAGGTGATCGCGACCAGCGCAAGGCCGAGTATGTAGCGTTGAAGCTTCGCGGTCTCGTCATCAGTCGCTCCTCGCAGATCGCGCAAGGTACAGAGGTTGATCGACGCGTCCCGGCGAATGCCGCCCCTGGCTTCGATGCCTCCGTGTTGAAACGTGGCTGGGGCACCGTCCATGCCGACCTCGGAAAGCTTCTTCTCTTTTTTATCCGGGACGACTCCAGCCGATTCGTAGTCGATCGCCGCATTGAACTGCGACGATCGGCGATATTCAAGCACGTCATAGGCGCGGATGATGGAATTGAGGATACGCGGCACTTTGACACCGCTCTCACGGGAATCCCACATCCCGAACACCAGGGACGTCGGTGCGATCTTCGCCAGTGGAACCGAGTTCCCTCGCTTACGAGCCTGAATCGCCTTGGTCAGGTCATCACGCAGCGAAGACAGTTGCACAATGGCATCGGCGGCGCGGTGCCCGGCTTCGAGGAGATTGACCGGCTGCCTGACCTCGCCATCGTCGGTCTTGATCTTTGCCGTCACGATGACCTTGGGGACGAGTTTGACCGGTTTGCCTTCCTTGTCCGCAAGGCGACCGAAGGCCGGCTCGATACGGTTGGCCTGCGAAGGAATGCTGTCCACGACGCAGATGGAACGCTCGCGTCCTTGCTCAACGCGGGTGTCGTCCATCATGGTCTGCGTCTTGTCGAACTTCGTGAACTTCTTTCCGAGTTGCACGGTTTCGCCGAAGCGGTCGATGTTGTAGACTGGCGGGTCGCCCTTCCTCTGTGAAGGATTGGCGTACGTTGGCGGAAAGAAGATGTCCCCGCCGACCGGCTTGAGCCACTGCGTCAAAACAACGGCTGCCGGACCGGTGTCCTTAAGAAGGTCGTCGTCATACTGTTTCAACAAGTCTGACATTCTTGATCCTTTCTGCTTGGACAAACTGCTTGTGACCATTGTCGTCACGATCGATCACGGGGAACTCGAAGGTTTCTTGAATGAGCGATGGAACCATCCCGCACACCACGGCGCTGGCCAGCGATGCGGGCAAGGATTCGCGCCATGAGCAATAGCGAAACAATCCGCGGCTCATTACGACCGGCTTGAACCGTTGAAGGCCTATGATGGCCAGGAGTTCGATATAGGGGAAGTGCTGGAACTCTCGCTTCTCCAGCTTCAATTTGTCCATCGATATCCCAAAATGCCGCTCATGCAATGGCCGTGTGGCGGCGAAGAAAAAGGGCTGATGGGGAAGCTGAAAGCTTGCGGAGAGGATAAACTCAGACTCATCCTCTCGAATGACGGCAAATACATCCTCGACGAATGTTCCTAGGCTGTTGCTGCCAGACCATAGCTTAAGTCCGTGATGATCAAATGGTGCGAGCCACCAATCAAACGTGATGGGTGAACAGTTGTTCAATTCGATTGTGAACGGCTGGATTGTCTTGGGGCTCTTTACATCCTTGCCACCACTCCTCGCCTGCAACTCCGCCGGCGACAGTTCCACCAGTCGATATTGAGCTTGTCGTAGTGTTCCGACTAACTCGCTCATACTTTGATTGATCTGGAACTCCGCATTATGGAACTGCCCTTCGACTCCCGACCACAGCCGGTCCGCCAGCTCCAGCAGCCCGCAGCAGGCGAAGAACTGGCCGGGGTTGGCCAGGTCGACGGGGATGCGGATGTTGGCTTCTGAGTTGCTCACTGTTCGGCTCCTCCCTCGGCGTCGTGGTCCGCGCTGGCCATCGCGTCGGCACAGCGCAGCAGGTTCTCCAGCCATGCCAGGTACCACCAGCCGTACTTTCTCTGGAGCCGCGCGAAGCGGCGGATGGCGCTTGTGTGAGTCTCTTCGGACCGCTCTTCGTCGTCAGGGTCAAAGCCGCCTTTCGGATAGTGTGGGCGCCCCCGACCATGATGTGCGGCGATCAAGTGCATGGCCAGGTCGAAGATGTCCTCATTGATCGGGTTGCCGGCACCGTCCAGCAGCTTCCCTTCTCCGTGTGCTGTGGTGAACTCATGGAGCGAGCCGAACTCGTGCCGATAACCGCGCGGGTCGCGTCTCATTGCGCCGCCGGACTTGCCCATCGGTTCATCTGGCTTGATGAAATCCCGCGGGAAAATCAGGAGTCGCTGCCAACGCTTGCGGTTCTTGCCGTGGTCATGCCAGTCGGCGGCGAGTCGAGCCGCCTGAGTGATCGCTTCGGACAGTGCCATGCGGGAAAGAATGTCGTCCACTGCCTTGCGGACTGCACAGACGTGCTCCTTAAGGGTTTGCGGCTCCTGACCCGTTTCCGGCTTCTCGTGTCGCGGAACGTAACTGACGATCCTAACGGTCTTTTCGTCATCGGATACAAGCTCGAGAGAATGGCGAGCGTGCTTTGGCGGCTTGGCCGCACCGGCGATGAGCGGAGCGATTTCAGCTTCGCCGTCTTCCGGTTTCACGATATTCTCGCGGTATCGGCCGCGCACGTCGGCAACGTCGATCTCGTTCTGACGATCTTTGAGGATTGATTCTTGTTCGTCCGACGCTCTCTCTCCATCACCTCTGCCCAGCTTCGGCTCGGTGGAATCGAGTAACCCGACGTAGCGGCGGATGCCGCCGAAGGATACGGGAACAATCACTTCTGCGCCGCGGAGGAAGGCGTCGGCATCGTTCGCCTTGCGAGAAAGCCGACTGATGATTTCGCCAAGCGGGACGATTTCCCGCCCCGCGCGATCGACGATGACGGGTCGCTTTTCAACATCGTGTTTCTGAGCCTCGGGAAGAGCGGACCAGCGTTGTTTGAACCACGTGGCTGTGTCGCTGGTCTTCACACTGAGCGTTTCGTGGGTCAGGATGCGATGGGTGTCGAACCACTCTTCGATATCGTCGTGATCGAGATCGCCGAATCCCGGCTCATCCAACTCCGCCCGCCAGGCAAGCGTGGTTTGTGGCAATTCGTCGGCAATCCCCCGCAACCACGGCCCGACCGGCGGCCGGCCGGGCATCCGTTCGAGGATGCTGGTCATGCTCCAGCCGTCGAGGAGGATGTCGGTGAGCTCGACCATCGTTGGCCTGGGGGACGATGTCTGTTCGATTCGTGCTGGCGTGAGTGATCCCCTGAACGCCGCCACGGCTTTGGGGCTGACGTTCATGCCGTTGGTGAACAACTCTGAGGTGGCGATGCACGCTTTGGCGAAGTCTGTCTTGTCCGCGGGGCTGGCTTCCTTGAGCAGAATGACCCTTGCATCTCCCTTGCCTCGCCGATTGACGCGGCCCAGGCGCTGAATCCAGGAATCCAGCGGCGCCGCGTCGCCGACCAGATGATCGGCATTCAGGTCGAAGCCCACTTCGCCGGCGCTCGTGGAGATAAGGAAGACGGGTTCGTCGATGTCGCCCGGGGATTCGTCGCCATTGAGGAATCGTTTGAGAACAGGCTTCTGCACCAGCTCATCGCGTTCAAGTCCCCGCATCGTGCCGGTGAGGACTTCGGCAGACTCAATGAATGGCCCCGGCTTCGTCTTCGTGCCGCCATGCTTGCGGATCGCATCGGCGATCTTTGCTGCATCGTCCGGCCTCTGCACGAACACGACGATTCGTTTACCCATCAGATTGGATCTGTGTGCTAGTTCGATGGCCGCATCGGCCAGCTTACCGACGAGCTCTTTCTTCTCGCGGATCGGCATGACAGTCAACTGCTTCTTCGCTTCCCATCGCTGGACCGTGATCCCGTCTTTCGCATCCTCGCCCGTCAGTCTGCCATCAGCATCAATCTGGAGTCCGAACGACGGCTTCGACTCGGCCGAGCCGCTCGTGGCCGACATGCGGATGACCCGCATCGGGTTGCCCTGTAGTCGCCCGTCGCGGTCCTTCTGAAACGGCCCTTCGCTGTCGATTGCACGGATCAGCTTTTCAAACGGCCTGGACAGATGGGCCTCGTCGAGCACCAGCAGCGAATCCTGCCCGAGAAGCCCCGCTTCGAGCGGCCGTCGCTTATAGCTGGACCGGTAGCCGGAGAAGAGCAGCGCCGAGCCGATCAGGTCTACCGTGCCGATGATGATCGCGGGGCGGGAGGGGTTGCGCGACCATTCGCGGTTGTCGGCCAGTTGCCCGCGTAGGGTGGAAATGGCTGGCGGTTCGATCCCCAACGCTTGCTGGCAATTATCCCGCAGCCGAACAGCCAGATCGGTGGCCTGGTCCACCACCGTTCTGCGGTCGACGACGTAGACGAGCCGGGTTGGCACCCGATCGGGGTAGTTCGCGCGGGCAATCAACCAGATGGCCATGACTGCGGTCTTTCCCAGGCCGGTCGGTATGCCGATCACCTGCGGGAGTGCATCAACCCCCTTGGCGAAATGCTCCTGGTACAGCCGCCTCTGCCAGGAAAGCGGCAGATGCCCCGTAAGTGCCTCGAATGCCCTGTCAAACGCCGGTTGTTCCATCATCGCGATGCCCCATCTGTCCGAACGGACCGAATCACCCGCCCCCACCGCCTCAACACCAGCCGCCGGGCGTTCGGCCGGCTGATAACCCGACCGCGGCGAGCCGCCAGCCGCACGTCCCGCACCGTCCGCAGCACGCACCACCGCCAGGCCCGCTCGGGCGACAACCCTTCCGGCACCCGTGCCGCCTCCGTCGGCCATCCCGCATCCATGCGTGGCCCTCCCCCGTTCACACACACTTCAATGCCAAACGCCGCCGCATGATATCCGGCACCCCCTGACGACATGGTGTCAGTGTGCGGAGACCGATTTCTTCCTGGTCCGTTTGCCTCGACTTGGGAGCTTCTTTCCTCCCGCCCCGGCATATCTGCTGGCGGTCTTGCTTGCCAGATCCCGGACCCGGTCGGCCAGTTCCTTCGGCTTCCGCACCACGCAGTGCGGCCCCATGCTCAGCACCCACCAGACAATCTCGTCCAGGCCGGCCACCTCGCAGCGGAACACCATCGAACCGTCATCGCACCATTCCATGCTCTGCGTATCGTGCCAGTGCGTGTCGGCGACGGTCTCGGCGAAGGCGGCATCGAAGTGAATCTCGACCCGATAGGTGCGGTCCCCGCGGATCATCCGCCAGGCCTTGCCGAGATAGCTCTTCAGCGAGAAGTCATCGGGAATGGCAAAGGGTGTCTTGGTGGGCTGGATGTCGCTGAACCGGTTGAGCTTCAGACAACGGAGTGCGTTCCGCCCGCTGTGGTCTCCGATCACGTACCAGGCCCGCTGGCCGAAGAACAGGCAGTAGGGCTTCAGCGTGAAGGCCTCGCTTTCGTGGCTTCGTCCACCCTCCGGGGCGGTGCGGATGGATTCGTATCTGCACTGAAGGGTCCGCTTGGTGGCGATAGCGCGGCGCACCAGCTCGTATACGTCCGCGACGCCGTCGGCCGGCATCGCTGCGGCAAGACGCACCTCAAGATGGGGGCCGAGTTGATCCAGGTGGTCGGTGATGCTTGCGGGAAGCTGGCTTTTCAGCTTGACAGCTGCCTGAACGGCCGACTTCATGAATGGGATCTGCTCGCCGCCGCCAACCTGATCTGCCAGGCAGATCACCGCCAACGCTTCCTCCAGAGTGAGATCAACCGGGGGCAGAAAGAACGGCCGGGCGACCCGGTAGCCCCCTGATTCGCGATCAAAGACATAGGGCACCCCCGCTCCCTCCAGCATGTTGAGGTCGCGGTGGATGTTGCGAGGAGTGGTGCCGCATGCCTGGGCCAGCCGCTTGACGTTCCAGGTCTCCCCCGACTGGATCAGGGTGAGGATTCGCAGCAGCCGATGGACGCGCGTATACCTGCGAGCCATGCCAGTTCCCCATGCCCCCACTACCCGGCGAGAGGATGCGGCAAGTTGCGATGAATTGCAAGAGGCGGGGTATGGGCACCCGGGGCTGCCTTTCGCAGGCACAAGCTCAGCTGAACCCACCTCATTGAGAACCGACTTCCAGATGGTTGTGCGGCCGCCTGACGCGGTAGGCTCCGGCATGTCGCCAATCAGCGGCTGCCAGAACGGTCAGCTTGTCGCATCGCTCGCGAGCGGCTTCCCTCCTTTTTGAGGATGCAAAAAGGGGGGCAGGCCGGGGGCCGCGCGGCGGCATTATG
>CAYVVX010000108.1:0-3252 GCA_964455315.1 uncultured Planctomycetales bacterium
GCGTGGAGCTTTCACGTCCTGGTCCGATGGCGGACCGCCTGTTTATGAAACGCTGGCATGGGTGTGTCGGCCCGGATTGACCGGCATAGCCGAAGAGTTATTCAAGGTTTACGACAACACCGCGAGGAGCACACATGAAAACCGCAAGAAGCATCGTAAGCGGTCTGGTGCGGAGCAGAGCACTCCAGCTTACCGGACTGGCGGTCATCTGCGCCGCCGTCATCGGCCAGGGCTGTCCCACCACGCCGCCTCCCCCGGACAATGGAGGCCCCCCGGCGCTGACCGGGCAGTTCACCAGCTCCTCGGACTGCTACGTCTGCCACAGCAACCAGCACGACAACTGGGCCGAGACGCGGCATGCCTTCGCCTACCAGGCGCTGGTCGACGTCGGCCAGCAGGACAACCCGATCTGCCTGTCCTGCCACACCACCGGTTACGGCAAGGAGGGCGGCTTCACCAGCATCGACGCCACGCCGCAGCTCGCCGAGGTCGGTTGCGAGAGCTGCCATGGCCCCGGTCGCGAGCATCGCACCAACGTCAACGTGGCCTCGCTCCGCCCGCCGATCGACATGTCCTCCACGGTCTGTGCCCAGTGCCACAACGCTTTCCACCATGCCACCTTCGACGAGTGGGGGTCCTCCAAGCATGGGCGCGTCGACGAACACGTGGCCGAGTCCTTCGCCGCCGGCAGCAACCTGTCCAGCTGCGGTGTCTGCCATTCCGGAGACTACCGCGAGGCGGCCTTCATCAACCCGTCGGGCACCGTGCCTGCCTCCCTGCTGGCCGGCGTGGATCCGCACGACATGAACGCGGTCACCTGCTCGGTGTGCCACGACCCGCATGAGAACACCGGCAATGCCGTGAATCCGGAGTTCGGTCACGACTACCAGCTCCGCTATCCCACGGTCGCCTCTCCCGATGCGGCCAACACGGTGTCCGCGACCACGGATCCCAACCGCTTCAACGGCTGCGGCCAGTGCCATCACAGCCGCGGTCGCACCTGGGACTCGGACAGCCGCGGCCCGCACCACTCCGTGCAGGCCAACATGTACGTGGGCGAGATGCCCATGCCCGAAGGCCAGGCTCCGCTGGTTCCCAATGAGCGGACCGTGCACCGGTTTGTGCAGAAGCAGTGTGTGAGCTGCCACATGCAGCATGAGCTGCCCGTCGAAGGCACCACCGAAACCGGCGAAACCCACGCCGGCCACGCCTTCGCCATCGAGAGCTTCGCCGGCTGCTCGAGTTCCGGCTGCCACCCGACCCCGGCCGCTGCTCAGGCCGACACGGAATCACTGCAGGCCAGCGTGCAATCGCGGCTTGATGCCATCGCCTCCCGCCTCGGTGACCCCTCCCGCTGGCAGTACAGCGCCACCGGAGGCCCGGCCGATCAGTCCGGCCTGACCGAACAGGAGCGCAAGACCCGCTTCCTGTATCACTACCTCCTCAGCGACGGCAGCTACGGTGTGCACAATCCCGAGTACACCAAGTCGATCCTGACCAAGGCCGAAAGCCTGCTGACCGAGGTCGGTCGGTAATCGTTGAGTTCGCTTCAACCGGTACCATGCCCTCGACAATGCTCGGGGGCATGGTATCTTTGTTTATAGAGATGCTGAGGTCGTGATCGTGGCCGCCGGGGCGATGGCGCCGCTCCCGCCGCGATGAGCCCATCGCGTTGTTCGGTTGTGCGGGTGGCCTGACCGGTCGAGCATCCTGACGCCTGCGGGACGATGGTGCCCGAGCGCGGCGGAGAATTCCGGTGTACCTGACGGTCGTGCGGCGAAGGATCAGCCGGCAGTTGCTTCAACGTTTTGGGAGCATGCTCAGCCTGGCGGCGCTCGCGGCAGCGCTTTGCGGCTGCGGCTTTCCGCCGCCTTCGCCCCCCGATCCACCTACCGACCCCGACGACCCCACCAACGGCGGCGCAGCCTACCTCGGTTCCGCGACCTGCCAGTCCTGTCACGCCGGTATCGGCGAAGACTTCGCCCATCATGGTCACGGCTACATGCTGCAGGCCGTCGAGGGCCTGCCGCCGATGTACCCCGCGGAAGCCCCGGACGCCGGCATCGCCGCGCCGCCTCCCGGATACACCTGGGAGGACATTGCCTATGCCATCGGCGGCTACCGCAAGGCGGCGGCCTTCACCGACCTGGCCGGCGCCCTGCTCACCGACGGGAGCGGCAATCCGCTCATTTACGATCAGCACATTCCCGCGAACGGCGTCGCGGCCGGCTATCGCGGCCTCACCGCGGCCGAGGTCGGCACCACCGGCTACGATCACACCTGCTTCCGCTGCCACACCACCGGACCGCTGAGCCTCACCGAAAACGGGGGCCAGCGTCAGGGTAACCGCCCCGAAATCGGCGGCACCTGGGCCTTCGACGGCGTGGGCTGCGAGTCGTGTCACGGCCCCGGCGGCTTTCACGTGCCCAACCCCTCCGCCTCCAACATCCAGATGGACCCGGACGCCGACTCCTGCGCCCGCTGCCACGCCGGGGCGGACAACGATCCCGCCACCGTGGAGGCCGCGAACGGCTACATCCTCGGCGGCCAGCAGACCTCCGAGGTCGACGCCAGCCCCCACGCCAGCTTCACCTGCACCATCTGCCACAATACGCACGTGTCCATTGATGCCCCCGACGGTGCCGGACTGCGGAACACCTGTACGGACTGCCACGCCGGCATGACCATGGCCCTGCACGGCGGGCGGGTCTACGTGCAGGACGACTACGTCGAGCCGCTGTCGTGTCAGAGCTGCCACATGCCCTACGCCACCCGCTACGCCTCGAATGCCGACGCCGCATTCACCGCCCCGGTCGCCGGTCGGGTGGGCGATACCCGCTCGCACCTGATGTGGATCGATTCGAGTCCGCAGGACTACCACGCCATGTTCACCCCCGACGGCAGCGGCCTGGCACTGCAGGTGGATGGCCATGCCGCGGTGACGCTCGACTTCGTCTGTCAGCGCTGCCACCACGCGCAGGGCAATGCGTTCGTGCTCCGCCTGGAAGCGATCAGCTCCCTCGCCGAGCGGATCCACGACTTCCCCTGATCGCCGCGGGGCGCGGTTCGTGCCGGCATGGTGCTCCGGCCCCCCAACCGCCGATAAGAGAAGGACAGATCGTCCCCGTTCACGCGGTGCGGCAGGCGCGGTCGCATCGGACCGGGACGTCGACGCATCCGCCCGCCGGCGCGGCCGGGTGGATCGGTCAGTGACGGATTCGGGTCTGCGCGTCGTGCCCCCAGGCCCGGCCC
>CAYVVX010000108.1:3262-11240 GCA_964455315.1 uncultured Planctomycetales bacterium
ACGTCTACGCGTACGAGTTCGAGGGAACGCGGTATGACGCCGGCACCACGATGGCTGCTTGCGGTGCTGACAGTCCTGGCCGGGCTGGGCTGTGCGGCTACCGCTGCGCGGGCCCAGCCCGCGGACGGAGCCCCCACGCCGGAAGACACCGAGCCCGCCCGGGATGATGTCCTGCCGCCGCTGGTCATCCGTCGCGAGGAGGAGGAGGAGGTCGAGCCCGACGGCGCCGAGGTCGAACCGACCGAGCCGCCCATGGAGCCGCCGCCCGAGCCGTTCCACCTCAGTTTCACCGACCTGTTCGTCGGCATGGAGTCCTACCTCCAGGATCGGCGGGTTCGTTCCTCCATTCCCCAGCGGCGGGATGTGACCCAGACCAATCGCGACTGGCGCGTGGCCGAGACCCTGGGTTTCTCGCTGGACGGGGACGTGTATGGCCAGGACTTCATCGACTACCGCGCGTCGGCCCTGTTCGGGCTGACCCAGTTGGGCTTCACCGAGAAGTTCGACCGCTACGACAACAGCGACCACGACACCGGCAGCCTGATCGAGTACGACCTGTCGGCCGACCTGTTCAAGACCAGGCCCTTCTCGATCAATACCTACGCCCGGCGGGCCGACGACCGGGTGGCCAGGCGATTCCTGCCGTCACTGCGTGAGATCCAGACCGAGGCGGGGGTGTCGGCGCTGGCCTTGACCGGTCCGGTCACCACCGAGTTCGGCTTTACCTACCGCGACATCGACCGCGGCAACAACCGCCGGGTTGAAGACAACGAGTCGCTGACCACCTCGCGGTTCTACCTGGACAGCACCTGGGCCATCGCCGACAACCACAAGCTGCGGCTGCTCTACGATCACGAGCAGGAGGAGAACACCTACCAGGGCTCCCTCTACGACTACGACACCCGCCGTGACGAGCTCCGTCTCGAGCACGAGCTGGCCTTCGGACCCGAGGACAGGCACCGGCTGGACACCTTCCTGCGCTACAGCGACGAGAGCGGCGACCTGGCCCGCGACGAGATCGAGCTCAGCCCGCGGCTCACTCTTCAGCACACCGACCGCTTCCGCACCATCCATCGCTACAACTACTATTCGCTCGACCAGGGGGCCATCGACTTCGGCCAGCACAAGTTCGACTCCCAGGCCCTGTGGCAGGCCACCGACGACCTGCGGCTGAGCCTGGACGGTTTCGGGCTCTACGAGCGCGTCGACCCCGACGTGGAAACCCGCCAGTTCGGCGCCATCGGCGACCTCACCTGGAACAAGGACTGGTCGCTGGGTAACTCCTCGGTCAACGTCAACCTCGGCTATGACGAGGCCCGCACCACCGGTGACTCCGGCCGGCGGGTGGTTCGCAGCGAGGCTCACGCCCTGAGCACCATCCGCCCGGTGTACCTCCGCGAGCGCGGCGTCCAGCCGGGCAGCATCATCGTCCACGACGCCAACTACACCCGCCTCTTCGGACCCGGCGCCGACTACACCGTGACCATGATCGACGGCCGGGCGTATATCTCGCGGGTGCCCTGGGGCCGGATTGCGGAAGGCGACGTGGTCTACGTCGACTACCAGTACCTGGTCTCCGCGACCGCCGAGGTAAACACCTACCGCACCGACTTCCGCGCCGAGCACACCTTTCCGTTCAAGCTGACCCCGTACTACTACTTCGAGGGGCGCTGGCAGGAGGTGGATGAAACCTCCCGCGCCACCCCCTGGTACCGCGACAACCAGGATCGCCACCGCTTCGGCCTGCGCTACGTGCCCGAGCGCTGGTCGCTCACCGGCGAGTACGAGATCTTCGACGACACTGTCGAACCCTACGATGCCTGGCACCTCACCAACCAGATTTCGCTGTTCCGCTCGGCCGCCCATTCGCTGGACTTCCGCGGGGAGCTGAGCCATTACCAGTTCGAGGGCGGCGTGGACCGCCGGCGGGTGTGGTACCTGGACCTCGACGTGCGCGACACCATGCAGCTCATCGAGGCGCTGTCGCTGACCTTCGGCGGGGCCTTCCGTCGCGAGGACGACTCTGTCCGCGGCGAAACCACCGGCTTCGAAGCCCTCTGCGGGCTGCGTTACACCCGCGGTTATTTGACCGTCGAGCTGGACCTGGAATACGATCTGCTCTCGGTGATGGATAACCGCGAACAGGGATACGGCCTCTTCCTCAACGTGCGCCGCGACCTCACCCATCTGCTGGCCTCCAGCCAGGAGGCGCGATGAACTCCTCGACGCCGGGACGCCTCGCCATGCTGCTGCTCGGGACCGGGCTGATCGGCGGCTGTACCTCACGCCGCCCGCTGCTGACCCCGCCGCCGATACCCATCGTCTGGCCCAAACCGCCTGACGCCGCCCGCGTCCGCTACCTCGACCAGGTCGCCGGCAGTGAGGATGTCCAGGAGACCAGGAGCCTGGGCGAGGTGGTCGGCGAGCTGGTCTACGGACCCGAGAAGCCGTCCATGCTGGTCAGCCCCATCGCGGTGGCCGTGCACGCCGACGGACAGCGCTTCGCCATCGCCGACACGCAGGGCCTGTGCGTGCATCTGTTCGACTTGCGGAAGCCGTCGTACCAACGCCTCGACGGCTGCGCCGGTGAGCCGTTTCAGACGCCCGCGGCGGTATGCTACGCGGGCGACGAGCTGTGGGCGGCGGATGCGAAGGCCGGCGGCATCGCTGTGTTCGCGGGCGGCGGCGGCCAGCGCTGGGTCGGACGCGGCCACCTGACCCGCCCGGCGGGGATGGCGTGGTGCGCGTCGAACGACCTCGTGTACGTGACCGATGCGGCCACCGACGCGGTGCTGGCTTTCGAGCGCAGCGGTTCCATGGCTCTCCGCTTCGGCGGACGCGGCGGCGGCGACGGCCAGTTCAACGGCCCGACCCATGTGGCCTGCGCGGCCGACGGCGAAATTGTGGTCTCCGACTCGCTCAACTTCCGCGTGCAGCGATTCGGCGTCGACGGCTCTTACCTGGGCGGGTTCGGACGCAAGGGCGACGCCGCCGGCGACCTGGCCCTGCCCAAGGGGGTGGCCTACGACGCGGATGGCAATGTGTGGGTGGTCGACGCCCATTTTGAGAACGTGCAGGCCTTCAATCGGGAGGGGCAGTTGCTGATGATGATTGGTGGCGAGGGTCACGACCCCGGCGAGTTCTGGCTGCCCTCCGGCATCTGCATCGATGCCCAGCGCCGGATCTGGGTGGCGGACACGTACAACAATCGCGTTCAGGTGTTCGAGTTGCTGCCATGAGACACGTGAGAACGATCTTCCAATGGAGAAACGGCGGGGCGACGCGCCTCGCGCTGGCCGCCCTCGCGCTGGCCGCGGTCCGGGTCCATGCCCAGGTCCAGGAGTCCGTCGTCGGCACCCTCCACGACCTCAGCGTGTCCGGCCCCGGCGCCATTCACGCCCTCGACGAGGAACAGGTCTGCATCTTCTGCCACACCCCGCACAACGCCACCGGCCAGCGCCCGCTGTGGAACCGCCACATGCCGCTGACCCACTACCGCGTTTACGCCAGCTCGACCACCGACGCCCGCATCGACCAGCCCTCCGGCGAATCCAAGATGTGCCTGAGCTGCCATGACGGCGCCCTGGCCATCGGCCTGCTGGCCAGCCGTCCACCCAACGATCCCGTGCTCATGAGCCAGCGGACCATCCCGCCGGGCCCCAGCGACCTGACCAACGATCTGTCCGACGATCACCCCATCGGGTTCCGTTTCGACCGGGCCCTGGCCAACCGCGACAGGCAGCTCAAGAATCCCGACCTGGTCTCGCGGGAGCTGCCCATGGGCGTCCACGGCGAGGTCCACTGCACCACCTGTCACGATCCGCACAACAACAAGCTCGGCGATTTCCTGCGCATCACCGACGTCCGCTCGGCCATCTGCCTGAGTTGCCACGATCTCAACGGCTGGAAGCTCTCCAGCCATGCCAACAGCCCCAAGACCATCTCCGGCCGGGCGGTCGATCCCGCCGAGCCGCTGCCGTATCACACCGTGGCGGAGAACGGCTGCACCAACTGTCATAAGATCCACTCGGCCCGCGGGCGCGAACGCCTGCTCCGCTTCGCCCGCGAGGAGGACAACTGCCTCAACTGTCACAACGGCTCCGTGGCCCAGACCAACATCGCCAGCGAGATCCGCAAGCCCAGCGCCCACCAGGTCGAGCGCTACACGGGCCGTCACGACCCGACCGAGAATTTCCGAACCATGCAGCGGCATGTCTAGTGCGCCGACTGCCACAATCCGCACGCCACGGCGCCCAACCTGGTCGGCAACCTCAACCAGCCCAGCCTCGGGCTGATCGAGACCACCACCCGCTTTGTCTCCGGCGTCGACCGGCTCGGGCGCGAGGTCGAGAACGCCCGCTTCGGCTTCGAGATCTGCTTCAAGTGTCACGCCGACTCGATCAACCGCCCGCGGCAGGGCACCATCCCGCGCGACGTCACCCAGACCAACACGCGGATGGAGTTCCAGACCGGCAACCCGTCCTATCACCCGGTCCTCGGCCCGCGCAACAACAACGACGTGGTCAGCCTGCGCAGCCCCTGGCGCGTGGGCAGCACCATGCAATGCACCGACTGCCACAACTCCGACCAGGCCGACACCGGTATCGCCGGTTCGGGTCGCGGCCGGGTGCTCGGCCTGGCCGGTCCGCACGGGTCGATCTACAGCCCGCTGCTGATCGCCAACTACGACACCTCCGACTACACCACCGAGAGCCCGGAGGCGTTTTCCCTGTGTTACCGCTGTCACGACCGGCAGTCGATCCTCAATGACGAGAGTTTTACCCTGCACAACATCCACATCACCCGCGGGCGGGCCTCCTGCGCGGCCTGTCACGACCCCCACGGCATCAGCCGGGCCCAGGGCAACAGCAGCAATCACAGCAACCTGATCAACTTTGATCTGTCGGTGGTCCGCGCGGCCACCGGCGGACTCGGGGCGCGGGTGGAATTCGAGGACCTGGGCCGCTACCGCGGGAGCTGCACGCTGACCTGCCACAGCGTGACCCACGTGCGTTTTCAGTATGGGAATTAGAGGTACGCCATGCGACCGATGCACATCCTGCCGCTGCTGCTGACCGGAGGCCTCCTCGCCGCCGCGGCGACCGACGACGGTGATGCGACCGTGGAACTTACCGATGCCCCCGCGCTCGCCGTCCGCCCGGAACGCGCGTACCATCGCGGCGTGGTCGGCGGCCCGCATGACTTCACCGACGTCTCCGGCCGCGCGGGCAGCGCCTGCAACGCCTGCCACGTGCCGCACATCCAGGCCATCCGCCCGGTCCTGCCGGAAGCCTCCGCGACGACCCAGCCGGCGTCCACGCAGCCGGCCGTCGAGATGTATCGCATCGGCGGGCAGCGCAAGGTCTTTGTCCCGGGCAGGTTCACGCCCGGCCCGACCAGCCTGGTTTGCCTGGGCTGTCACGACGGCACGGTGGCGACCTCGACCATCGGCTCGTCGCACGCGCTGCTGGCCGGCATCCGCGAGGGCTTTGCCGTCCCGGACGGCTACGCCTGGCGCGACCATCCCATCGGAATCAGCTACCCGGGCAGCCCGCGGGAGTATCGCCCGCAGTCGTTCGTGGAATCGAAGAACGTTCGCCTGCCCGAGGGGCGGATCGAGTGCATTTCCTGTCACGACCCGCACAACGTGGGCGGGCATGACGGAATGCTGGTGATGTCCAACAGGCGCAGTGCACTGTGTTTGACCTGTCATATCAAATGATCGGCGTGCGCCGGTCCGCCGGCGCGATGCTCGCCCTCGCTGGGCTGATCGCGTGTGGCGGATGCACCGCCTCCGGGCGCGGCCCCTCCGGCTGGTCCGGCCCGCTCACCGTTCGCGCGGCGCGTTCCTCCGTCCGCGCCGTGGTCTACGGCAACCTCGCCGAGATGCTGCCCTCCGTCGACCTGGACCCCACCCTGCGCACGCTGCTGTTCGGTCCCGAGGACACCCGCCCGACCCCGCTGCGCAATCCCCAGGGCATGACCGCCGCCGGCGCGGTGCTGCTGGTCTGCGACCAGGGCTGGCCCGACGTGGTCGCCGTCAGCCTGGCCAGCGGGCGGATCTGGGGCTGGGCCGGGCAGGATCACACCCCGCGCTGCCCGGTCGATGCCGCTGTCGACGCGGAAGGGCGGGTCTACGTCGCCGACACGACGCTGGGCTCCGTCGCCGTGTACGACATCGAGGGGAAGTTCCTGGAAGTGCTGCCCTCGCCCGGCGGCGCGTTCCGGCCTGCGTCGCTGCTCGCCTCGGGCGGCATCCTCTACGCCGGCGACATCCGCGGGCACACCGTGCGCCGGTTCGACATCACCGCACGGACCTGGCTGGCGCCCCTGGCGCCCCCGGCGTCGCACCAGCCCATCGTCGCCCCCACCGGGCTGGCCATGACCGATGCGGGCGTGTTGCTGATCGTCGACGCCGTCCAGGGGCAGGTCCTGCGTGCCGACGGATCCGGCCAGTGGCTCGCACCCATCGGCAGGCCCGGTCGGCAGGCCGGCGAATTCGTCCGTCCCAAACAGGTCTGTGTCACCGCCGGGGTGATCGCGGTCAGCGATGCCGGCCGGCAGTCAATCCTGCTCTTCGACACGGGTGGAAGGTTCCTCACCGAGGTTCACGAGCAGTCCGGCTGGAAGGGTCTGGCCTTGCCTGCCGGTCTGGTCGCTCTCGGCGGCGCCTCGGCGGAAGCCGTGGAAACGCTGCTGACCGCCCGGGGCTGGTCGGGATCGGACGGCTACCTGGTCGTCTCCGACAGCCTTGGCGGGGCGGGATTGACGCTGATCGGCATCGATGCGGGAGGGGGGGTGGCGCGTGCCGGTCAATAGCCGCCATCATCCCACCGCTGCGTTCTCCCTCTACCGTGGAGTCGCGTTCATCCAACGAGCCGCGGGCTTCAGCCCGCGCGGGGGCAGCGAATGCGGCGACTCTTCATTCGCGTGTGATCGTCCCGGCTTCAGCCCTCCGGAGCCCCGCGGGCTGAGCCCGACATGTTGGTACCCGTATCGGCACTCTCCATGCTCGCGTGCCCCGCGCCGGCTGAAGTTGGCGGCTCTTTCCCGATCAGGAGCGTGGTGTGGAGGACTGTTGCTGCTATTCCTGGCAGGATCAAGTGCGACTGGTCAGCCGCATGCGGCCCCGCGCCCGGCCGTCGCGACCACGCGCCCCGGGGAGGTCGCGGCCACGCGTCCCGCGGTCATGCAGGAGACCTGGCCCGCGCCCAATCCCCATCGCCCCGACGCCGCCTGCTCCCACTGCCACCGGATGAACGGCGACGAACCCTTGCCCATCCCCGGGCAGCAGGTCGACACCGTCTGCCTCCACTGCCATGACGGCAGGCAGGCGCCGCGGGAACGCCATCCCGTCGGCCGCACGTTCGTGTCCCCGCAGGTCACCCAGCCGCAGGGTTGGCCCGCGGTCGACAACCGCCTGGGCTGCCTCACCTGTCATGATGTGTATCGCAGCGCCCACCCGCAGGGTCAGCCCCGGGTGAACAATCCCGATTTTCTCCGCGGCGAGCCCGGCGCGCCGCTGCTGTCGTTCTGCGGGCAATGCCATGTCCAGGATGCCGGCTATGACCGCTACAACCCCCACGTCATGCTCACCGATGACGGCAGCCGCGGCGATGCCGCCTGCCTGTTCTGTCACACCAGGACTTTCGAGCCGGCGAGCCTGATGCAGCGCAGCGGAACGCCCGCCCTGCGCGGCGGCCCGCTGCTGCTCTGCGCCGGCTGCCATCACGAACATCCTGACTACTTCTCGCCGGGTCACATCGGCCATCGCGTCGGTCGCGGCCGGCTCGCGTACATGGCCGCGGCGGAGAAGGCCGCGCCGGGTGCGCCGGTCAGTGATGACGCGGTGGCCAGGGCGCTCGCCGACAACGTTCGCCCGACCCGCCTGCCGCTGGGCCCCGGCGACACCATCGTCTGTTCCACCTGTCACAACCCGCATCCGCACGGAGCCTTCCCGCCGGGCAGCATGCTCGGC
>CAYVVX010000109.1:0-8626 GCA_964455315.1 uncultured Planctomycetales bacterium
GCCTGCTTCATGGTGTAGCTGTGGAACGGCCGATGGGGCACCTTGTCGCCCCCGGGCACTGGCTCGCCGAAGATCTCCAGCGTCTTGTTCTTCGGCGTGGCCGTGAACGCGAAGTAGCTGGCATTGGTCAGCATCTTGCGCGATTCCATGATCCGGTTGATCTGATCCTCGTAGGTGTCCTCCTCGTCCCCGCCGCCGTTCTCGGCCAGGGCCATGTTCATCTTCGCCGACGTGCGCCCGCCCTGGCTGGAGTGGGCTTCGTCGATGATGATGGCAAACTTGCGGTCACGGTGCTCATCGCCGAGCTCGTTGAGGATGACCGGGAACTTCTGCACCGTCGAAATGATGACCTTCTTGCCCTCGCGCAGAAACCGCCGAAGATCGCCGCTGTGCTCGGCGTGCCCAACGGTGGCCGACACCTGGGCGAACTGCTTGATGGTGTCCTTGATCTGCTTATCGAGTACCCGCCGGTCGGTGACCACGATGGTGGTGTCGAACAGTGTGGCGTCGTCCTTGACCAGCCCGATGAGCTGATGGGCCAGCCAGGCGATGGAGTTGCTCTTGCCGCTGCCGGCCGAGTGCTGGATCAGGTAGCGCCGGCCGATGCCGCGGATCCTCGCGTCGGCCAGGAGCTTGCGGACCACGTCGAGTTGATGGTAGCGCGGAAATATCTGCAGCCGCTTTTTGCTCCCCTTGTCGTCCTTCTGTTCGACCACCTGGGCGTAGTTCTCGATGATGTCGGTCAGGCCGGCCTTGGTCAGCACCTCCTCCCACAGGTACGCTGACTTGAGCCCGGTAGGATTGGGCGGGTTGCCGGCTCCGTCGTTGAAGCCCTTGTTGAAGGGCAGGAACCACGAGTCCTTGCCCTTCAGATGGGTGCACATCCGCACCTCCTGGTCGTCCACGGCGAAGTGCACCATGCACCGGCCGAACTGGAACAGCAGCTCCTTCGGATCGCGGTCGCGCTTGTACTGCTGCACCGCGTCCTCGACGGTCTGGCAGGTGAGCCGATTCTTCAGCTCGAAAGTGGCTATTGGCAGCCCATTGATGAACACCCCCATGTCCAGGGCGCGCTTGCTTTCATCCTTGCTGTACCGCAGTTGTCGGGTGACCGAGAAGACGTTGGCCGCGAACTGTTCCTCGGCCTTGGTGTTGCCGGGCGTCGGTGTGCCGTAGAACAGGTCCAGGTGGATCGGCCCGTGCTTGACCCCGCCGCGAAGCACGTCGATCACGCCGCGCTTGGCGATCTCGCCCTGAAGTCGGTGGAGGAACTGCATTCGCTTGGGGGTATCCTCATGCAGCCCCAGCGCCTCGGCCGCTTCCGGCTGGGTGGCGTTCACGAACGCCTGAAGCTGGGCCAGGTCCACGGCGTGATCACGGTCGTAGTCCTCGCTGCGCCCCTGCACGTAGCCGGCTTGAGCCACCAGCGATTCAACAATGAGTGTCTCCAGGCCTTTTTCGGAGGTGTCAGTAGTCGGCATGGCTTACGTGGTCCCCCTTCCGCTCAAGGCTCGCAGATACTCCTCCGCCAGATCGCTGTTCAGCTTCCCGCCGCGATGCAGTCGCTTCCTCGAAGCGGGTTTCAGCCGCTTCTCCAGAGCCTTGAGCCCGATCCGCCGGCGTTTGGGCAGTTCCAGGTAGACGAACGTGCAGCCACGACCCCTTCCCCGCCACTTGCGAAGGTGAACAACCTTCCCGGGGGGCGACACCAGCTTCCGCCCGTTGGCATCGGCCGTCACCTGGATCACGATGTCACCTGCCTGGTAGGGACACGGTCCTCGCCACCAGAAGTCATCGATGACGTGGCTGCGCGGATGCGATCTTCGCCCCTTGGCCACCGCTTCGCCGGCCTCCTCCGCGTCTTCCGACCCCTCGGGAGGCAGGTCGGATGAGAGGTGCGCCAGGATCACCCTCGACAGCTCGGGCTTCGCCCCGCGTTCCGGTCGCCGCCGAGTAGCGGTGCCCGCCCCGGCGAACTTCGGCGGGCGATACAGGCCCTGGAGCGCCCCCAGGGCATCCTCGCCCAGCTCTTCGAGGCAGAGCCCGCGGACGAACTCCCTGGCCTGGGTGACCACTGCCCGGTCGGTGGTCTCGACCATGGCTTCAAGCAGCGTGTCGGCCGAATGCCGGGAAACATTGGCGGAGCCGATCAACGCCGTCCGGCCGAAGACGAACACCTTGGCATGCAGGTTTCGTACGCTGCAGATTCGCACGCCCCGGCGATGCAGCGCCAGAAGATCCTCTGGATGGGTCTGCCCGCTCTTCACGACCGCCTCGCTGGCGTTCACGACCAGGCGGCTGCCCTTGCACAGGGGCAGGAGCCTGGCCGCGTGCTGCCCGAAGTATGCCACGGCAACATCCGCCGGACCGGGGTTGGCCCTCAGGACCTGCCCGATCCGTTTCCAGGCGCCGGCATGAACGAAGGTGCTCACCTCTCGCTCTCCATGCTGGAGCTGTACGCCTGATCCGGTCGATTGGGCTTGTCGGGATAGCGCAAGCGGAGGCGCCCATCATCCACCATCGGTTTCAGGAATCGCGAGCGCAGGCCATCGGGATTCCGATTCATCAGGTCGCCGAGATGCGCCGCGGTCAAGAACCGTCCGCGGCACAGCTCCAGGATCAGCCCCTGGCTCTCCTCCAATGGCAGACGTCCGGAGCGCTGCGCCGGGTCTGCGATTCGCCGCAACTCTTCCAGCACTTCCGACGGTAGGTGCCCGAGGGGCTGCGACGGATCCCACTCGCCGCTGTGTGTGGAGTCGGCCTTATGTGTGGAGTCTGCCGCCTTATGTGTGGAGTCGACCGGCGAATGTACGGACCCGTCCGGAAGCCGTACGGCGGCCCCAGGGAGCCGATACGTCGCCCCTCGCTTCTGCCCTTCCTGGCACAGAAACCCCTTTTTGACAAGCAGTTGCAACACCTTGGTCAGATCCGCCGCATGGCGATGGGTGATCTCCCGCATCCGGCCGTTGGAAACCTGTCCCTCAACCTGTGCTGTAACGACCGCCTGAACCTCATCTTCCGACAACCGCCCGAACCTGGGGCCGAACCGCTTCCGCAATTCCACCAAGGCCTCATCGGGCATGAGGCTGACCATCGGCATCACCAGCCGCACACGAGCAGGCTGGTCCTGCTGCAGGAAACTCGGTGATCGCCAGTGTTGCGAGCGCCATCCCTGGCGGATCTTGTCGATCCCCGACCCGGCCTTCTCGGCGGCGCCAATCATCTGGAACATGGTCTGCAACGACTTGTTCCGGCACTCACTCACCCCGCCCTTGAGCAATTGGTCGAACGAAATCAGCAGCGTGCCGGGGTTGGAGACCTCAAACCTGTCCCGGTACTTCTCCACCACCACGCCGCCCTCGCCCCGATAGTCCGCGTGAATGAGCCCATTCACCAGCGCCTCGCGGATCGCCTCGTGAACCACCGTTTCGCCCCGACGGAACAGGTTGCTATCCAGCAGGAAAGGGAGCTTCAATTCCGCCGACAAGCGTTGGATGACCCGCTGGTAGAACTGGAAGAGGTTGGCTTCCCAGGTCCCGTCCACAGTCAGCCGGTCGGTCCAGCGCACCGATGGATCGTCCGACAGCCGCTCCCGGTAATCGACATGGTATTCGGGTATAGCCTCCACCGACCGTATCACATCCGCCTTGCCGAACATCAGCAGCCCGGCCACGGTCAGGCCCTCGTGGCCCGTCCGCCGGTCTCGCCGCCAGCCACCCAGCCTGGCCAGAAAGCCGGTCAAATCCTCGCCCAACCACGGATGGTCAGGTGTTCGAGCCGAGAATCGCTGCCGGTACTGCTGCAGGCTCGCCTCATCCAGGTCACCCAACCCGAACCCTTCGAGGATGGTGGCGTCCGCCGGCTCGTCGCCGCGATCGGCGAGCATCCGCCCGACTTCCTGCTCCGAGCAGTGGTAATCCCCCTCGAAGTTGCGCCGGTAGGTACCGGTGAGCGGATTCTGCCCGATGTAGACCGGTCGCTGCCTGCGGTCCGCCCGCGGCACGCGGATGCACAGTACCGCTTTCCCCGCAACGGTGTGCTCGGTCACGTCTGCATCGATCAGCAGATTGATGCTGACTTTGCCGCGGTTATTGACCGCGTCCCAGAACCGCTTGCGCATCTCGGCCGGGTCGGCCAGGCCCGAGAGTGTCCCGTCCGGCTCGACGCCCAGCAGGATCACCCCGCCTTCAGTGTTGGCCATCGCGCTGTAGGTTTCCCACAGGCTGCCCGGCAGACCGCCGCGGGCGGACTTGTACTCCAGGTCGTGATCCTCGTGGAGGCTCAGCAATTCGATCAGCTCAGTGGACGACGGGCCCGGTGCCATCAGTGCTCGGCCTCCTCGACGAGTTCGGGCTCCTCGTCGCCCGGCATTTCATCCTCCTCGATGCCTTCGTCGACCTGCTCGTCGGCTGGTAGCGGCTCGGACGGCGCGAGGCCGCGCACGTCCACGTTGCCCGTCACGACGTCGGCAATCAGCCGCGTGCGGTATTGGCGAATCAGGTCGATGCCACATTCGGCTTTAGCAATGGCTTTATCTACCCGAGCCGTTTCACGTTCGATGAAGAGAGGTATTTCCTTTTGCTCTTCCAAAGGGGGCAACGGTAGAGGAACCCGGCTCAAGATCCCGGTGTTCAGACTTTGCATCGTTGCCCCGACAGACATGACCGAAAGATAGTCTGACACCCATTGGCCTTGGAGCGCTGCGATGAGGTAGTTCGGATCGACTGCACCCGGAACGAGTCTTGCGCGTATACTGCCTGTCCCTATGAGCCAGCCAGCCTCGTCTGTGCGAACAAGAGCACAACGACCAAGTTCGCCCCGGCGGGAGAACACAATGTCGCCTTCCGCCAAGGCGTACTCGCGCAAGCGATGGAATGTGGCGTCGTCCACGGCACAGTTCGCGTCTGGCATGATGTGACCACCTGACATATGGACAGGGTTGACCAGCGGGACGCCGCCGGGCATGTAATCTGACTGGTGCAGAATGCTCCCAAACGGGCCGGTCTTGAACGTCTTGACAAGTCGACCGAGCGTGGTTGCTTCCCAGTGCTCGGGGATGTCGCCGAGCCAGTCGATGCCGGAGGGTTTGAGGGGAGCGTTGGGGTCGAGGCCGCGGGTCACGGCCCGGTTGATGATGGCCTGCTTCTGCTCGTTCAACACCTCGATCAGCCGCCGCCGATTGCGGATGAACCGGCGGACCTGCGCGTCGCGAGCCCTGACAAAACTGAGAATTGAGGTGCGTTCGCTTTCTGGCGGCACTGGCACTCGAATGTTATAGAAGTCATCCGTGTAGAGACGCCAGAAGCCTTCGACAATGCCCTTTGTTGAGCAGCGAAGCTCGGCCACGCAGGTCGGTGTCTTGAAGACGAGCTCGAAATAGATCACATCATCGTTATGCACTGGCCGAAGCACGGTGTAATCCGGACTCACGAGCCCAGGCTGTCTCGCATGGGCGAAGACACCAAGATGCGCCTTCAGGCGATTGAGGACGAGGTCATTCGCCTGACAGAGCTTCCCGCCGACGTAGCTCTCGGAGTGCAGGCGTCGGCCATCGAGTTCTTTGCTCGGGATCAACCCGTGCTGCTGACTCATCGACAGATGAGTCTCTTCGCCGGTCTTCGAACGCTCATCGACCTCCCGGAAAAGGTATTTGCAGCGCAACATGTCCCAATGCGACGGAACCTGGCCGAGCCATTGCAGCCCGGAGTCCTTGTACTCGGAATAGGGTCGCAGATCAGCCATGCGAGGTGGTCCCAGCAAGTTCCGCGGCGAGTACGGCGGCTCGACGCAGGATGCGTGTGATCAAGCCGGACTCATAATCACTGGCCAAAGAACCTTCACAGAAGCGGTCCTGACGAATGAGTACGGTGAGCAGTCGCTCCAACTGGTCCGGCGTCGCGGCCGCCAAAGCCTCGGCGTCATCGCGGAGTGTGGTGGCCTCAGGGGATTCAGTCCACTCGGACCAATCGAAATCAATTCGCACCCAGCCCAACTCGTAGGCAGTACGAATGAAGTCGTAGACCTCAGTGGAGAACGAGAAGGTCGGCATGAACGAGACACCAGGTTCTGTCGACTTCGCCTGATTCCACGATCCGAAGCTGAACCCCGGTGCCCCGAACACGGGCAGGAAGGCGGCAAGCCCACGCAAGCGTCTCTGGAGATCCGCCGTCGTGCTGGGTTTCATTTTCCACCCTCAAGTCTTGTATGGACACAATCGTCGAGTTTGCGATGCAGGAGCGATATGAGCGAGAAATAGTCAGCCGCATCATCCTCCCCTTCCCAGAGGATCTTGGGTTCATGTGCCAGTGGATTGCGAACGGCAGCGAAGCATCCCTTGAGCAGGGCGGCAAACCCCTTGTGTTCTGATCGCTCCGTTTCGGTCTGCAGTGAGTTGAATGCCAGCACCGGACGATCTATCGAGAACACACGGTCAACAAGAGCGGCGCCATCTGCTTCAATCGACGACATCTCTCGGATTCGCTGTGCCAGGCCTTTTGTTGCCTCAAAGACGGCGTGAAAGTAGTTGTCCTGGAGTAACTCGGCACGGCAGTACTTGAGAACCTCGGCGTGGATGCGTCGTCCCGCGAATTTTGAATGAATCGTGCGTGCGCGAACCTCCGCCTCGGCCAGGTTTCTCGCCGCCGTGCGCTTCCGAAACTGCCCGTCATCGCCGTACTCTATGCCTGCGAATGCCAGGACCGTGTTGAGCTGCTGACGGTGTTGCTCAAACTCGTCACTTCTGCCAATGAAGCGCGCTGGAGCAACGAATTGCTGAATAAACGCCAGAATCTGATTGGCGGAGCGTGTACGCAGCTGCGCATTGCGAAAAACCGCATAAAGTCGCCGCCACTTCGTCGACTCTCCGGAATCATCGGTTAATCCGCAGGCATTGAGCGCCCGCGTGATGTCTGAGCCAGAGCCGCACTCACCCAGCACCTTAGCGAGCGCCTCCATCTGCCCATCCTCGATCGGCGGCATAGTGCTCATATACTACTGCCCTCGATGATGTTATCGAGCAAGCCCTCGGCTTCGGCCTGAAGGGCTTCAAGATCCGCCTTGATCTCATCCAGAGACCGCAGCGGCGTGGGCTTGTAGAAGTGCCGGGTGAAGCTGATCTCGTAACCGATCTGCGTCTTGGCATGGTCGATCCACGCGTCGGGCACATGCGGCAACACCTCACGGCGGAAGAACGCCTCGATGCCCCCTTCCTCCAGCAGCGGCACCTGCTCGGTATCGCGGAGGTCGGAGTCAGGCTCGTACTCCACGATGCACGGTTTGCCATCGATGTTCGTCTCGTACACCCCGGCGAGAGGATCGGGGGGCGTGGACTTCTTGTGCACCTTCCTGATGACCGGCGCGGCCTGCTCGTCCTTCTCGGCCAGGCTCGATTGCAGCAGCTTGACCCGCTTGGCGGGCAGCTTGAGGCTGTGCTCCTCGGCATCGGACTCGACGGCGGCCATGAAGGCATTGAAGTCCGTGTGCGGCCCGGCGCCGAGCTTGCCGGCCAGGCGGTCCACGAGGTTGGCCAGCGGCTCCTCCCTGGCGGCCGCGCATTCCTTGCGGAAGGCGGCGCGGTGGCCGGCGGACAGATCGACGCGGAGTCGCAGCGGACGGTCCACGGTGATCTTCCAGTAGCCGAAGGCGGCATTGGGGAAGATCTTCGACTGTTCGGTCTCCTTGAAGGCCAGGAACAGGTCGGTGACCTGGCGGACCTGCTCCTCGGACAACTCGCAGTTCTTTTTGCCCAGGTTCTTGCGCAGCGGGGTGTAGATCTCGGTGGCGTCGATGAGCTGGACCCTGCCCCGGCGGTGCTTGGGCTTGCGGTTGGTCAGTACCCACACGTAGGTGGCGATGCCGGTGTTGTAGAAGGTGTTCAGCGGCAGGGCGACGATGGCTTCGAGCCAGTCGTTCTCGATGATCCAGCGGCGGATGTTGGACTCGCCCTGGCCGGCATCGCCGGTGAACAGGGAGGAGCCATTGTGAACCTCGGCGATGCGGCTGCCCAGCGGGGTGTTGGGGTTCATCTTGGTCAGCTTGTTGACCAGAAAGAGGAGCTGGCCGTCGCTGGAGCGGGTGATGAGGGAGAGTTCCTCGCCCTCATGCTGCACGGTGAAGCGCGGGTCGCCGAGATCCTTCTTGCCGCCCATGCGTTCGAGGTCGGTCTTCCAGCTCTTGCCGTAGGGCGGGTTGGAGAGCATGAAGTCGAACTCCTTCGACGGGAAGGCATCGACGGAGAGGGTGGAGCCGTACTGGATGTTGTCCGCCGCGAGGCCCTCGCCCTTGAGCAGCAGGTCGGCCTTGGCGATGGCGTAGGTCTCGGAGTTGATCTCCTGGCCGAACAGGTGGATGGAAACAGCCTTCTTGTGGGCTTCGGCGAGTGCCTGGAGAGTCTCCTCCGCGAGGGTGAGCATGCCCCCGGTGCCGCAGGCGCCGTCGTAGACCAGGTACGTGGCGTCGCGGATGTCGTCGGCGATGGGGTGGAAGATCAGGTTGGCCATGAGCTTGACGACATCGCGAGGAGTGAAGTGCTCGCCGGCCTCCTCGTTGTTCTCCTCGTTGAAGCGACGGATCAGCTCCTCGAAGATGGTGCCCATGGAGTGGTTGTCGAGCGCGGGGAGGCGCTCCC
>CAYVVX010000109.1:8636-11231 GCA_964455315.1 uncultured Planctomycetales bacterium
GATTTCCTGGACGTTGGGCGAGAAGCCGTCGAGATAGGCCTCGAAGTCGGCCTTGAGCTGCTGCTGCCTGGCCCGGGCGCGGAGATCGCGGAGGGTGAACGGCGAGACGTTGTAGAAGGAGCCATTGCCGGAGGCCTGGCAGAGGGCGGCGTGCTTGTTGGCCACGCCCGCCTCGTCGAGCTGCTTGCTGAGCTTGAGGACGGCTTGCTTGGTCGGTTCCAGTACGGCGTCCAGTCGGCGAATAACCGTCATGGGCAGGATCACGTCGCGGTACTTGCCGCGGACGTACACGTCGCGCAGCACATCGTCCGCGATGTTCCAGATGAACCCGGCGATCCAGTTGAGTTGTCCGTTCTGTACGGCCATAGGGTGGCGATCCCCAATACGCTTCGGCCCGATGAGCGACCGATGGGTGAAACTCGATCACAATGCAGAGCGCGACCCCGAATGCCATGGGGCTTCCTGCGCGCTCCCTGAACCACTATAGCAAACTCAGGCCTTCCCACGAAGCATAAGCGTATCCGGCTTGGGGTCGCAGGTCGAGATGGGAATTCTCCGTGCCCACGGTGCGTTTGGTGAGGGGGTCCGACCTGAATTGTCACCCCTTTGCCGGTGGCCTGCGGGGCCACGCTTTCCGCTTACCCATACCGCCCCCGCCAGATCCCCTCAAACAGCTCCCGGTCGAACAGCACCTGGATGCGGTTGGTGTAGGTCCGGCCCACCTTGGTGGACAGCAGCAGGATCAGGCCGATGCTCTGCAGGTAGGACAGGCTGGTATAGAAGTACATGTACGAGAACGGCTCCTCGTGCTGTTCGAGGCTCAGGCGGCAGTAGTGCTCGTAGACGGCCTTGACGAAAGGCTCGGGCGTGTCGGCCGCGGCCTTGAGGATGAGCAGGTTGCGGGCGTTGAGGTCGGTGAGGACGTCGCTGGTCAGGTCGCGGCGGGCGCGGTCGAAGAGCGGCTTGACGTCTCGGGCCTGTTCCAGGGCGGCGTAATAGAGCGTCTTGATGGCCACACGCACGTCGGCGTTGGTCGCCCGCACGGTCAGGGCGGCCACCTGGTCCACAAGTCCCGGCGGGCACACTTGCAACCCCTGCCGGGCCCGGTCGTGGAGGATGGCGGCCACCTCGAGGGCGTCGTAGTTGCGGAAGAAGATCACCTCCGGCTGCAGCGACGAGCGGATGCTCTCGTCCAGGCGGCTCAGGAACTTGGGGTGGTTGCTCAGCAGGATGGCCATGGGGTTGCGCTCCGAGCGGGCCAGCAGGTAGAGGATGTCCTTGTGCCGGTCCTTCTCGGAGAGCAGGTCGACCTCATCGAGGATGAGGATCAGCCGCCCCGCATAGCCATCGCAGAACCGGCGCCACAGCTCGGCCAGCGACGTGCCCCGTGGCCGGACGCCGAGCAGGTGGGCCAGGATCTTGAAGCTGGTGTTGTGCTGTCGGCAGTTGACGTAAAGCATTGCGGCCGACTCGCGCTCGGTGAGCTGCTGTTGCAGGAACCTGACCATCAGCGTCTTACCGCAGCCGCGGCTGCCGAAGACGAAGAGGTGATTGGCGATGCCCGTGCGGAGGTAACGCAGGCAGCCATCGATGATCGGCTTGGCCTCCTCGCGCATGAGCGGCTCTTCGGGGATCCAGTTGAAGTCAAAGACCTGAAAGTCTCGGATCCGCGCGCTGGATGTTTCCAGAAGTCGGGCCTGCCGGTCGAGATAGTCGGTCATCCGCATGGTGCGTAAACTCCACCGCACGCATAAACCGCTACTTCCTTATATATCTTGCGGTCCGGGTCAGCGTGGTGACTGACCGCTCCAGTTGTTCCAGCCGTTTGGTCCATCGCCGCCGCTGTTCCGGCGTCGCGGCCAGGTCGGGGCGAGCCAGCGCCTCGCGGATCTCGCGATCGAGGTACCAGCCGCTGTTGATCAGCCCGTCGATGTCCTCGACGACGTGGTGCTGAAGCTGGAACGAGGGCGGCGTGAACGGCCGCCTCTCCCGGCGAGCCAGCTTCGCCCATTGGATGAGTTCGGCGATGCGGTCGACCAGCTTCTGCAGGTCGGCAAGCGCGGCGTCGAGATCGATATTCATGACCTCACAGAAGGCGGCCCGGCTATAAAAGGCTTTCGCCGGTTTTGTCGCCGGGCTCGCCATCATGGTTTCAGTTTCGCCCTCGGGGTTTCAGTCGTAGGCGTGGACATCGTCGTCCGGGTCGTAGACCGGCCGGAGCAGCGCCTCCCAGTCGTCGTCAAGCCGGTCGCGGATGCCTTCGACGTGGCGGTCGATGGACTCGACCTGCTCCAGGATGCGCTCCAGCAGGTCCAGGGTTTCGCGGGGGTTGTCGTTGTGTGCTGTCATCGTGGAGAGACGACGCATCAGGGGTTCTTAAGCTTTGCGGCGGGTTTGTCATCCGCGGGGAGTAGCGACGCACCTGGGCGTACGCCTGGCCGACGTGCTCGTCCGACGGGCGGAGGTAGACGCTGGTGGTTTTCAAGCTCTTGTGACCGACCTGCTTCTGGACGATGGGCAGCGGCAGCTTGTGCACGTGGACGTAGTGCATGATGTGGCTGTGCCGCAGGGAGTGGATGGTCAGCTCGTGCAGCG
>CAYVVX010000110.1:0-11221 GCA_964455315.1 uncultured Planctomycetales bacterium
AAGCACCCGGTTGAGCAGCCCGCCACGCGCCGTGAACCGTCTCCGAGCAGCAATTGAGCCCGGGGAAACAGGGTGATAGAATCGGCTCCCGGCATCTGTTGGACATACGCCCGGGGAGGTGGCCGGTGAAACCGCGTGCCCTTGTCTTCTGCCTTGCTGTTTCCGCGCTGGCTGCGCCGTCGTTGATGGCCGAGTTCGCGATCCGCGATGGGGATACCGTCGTCTTTCTGGGCGACAGCATCACGGCGGCGCGCGGCTACGACAAGACCATCGAAAACTACACGCTGCTCCGCTACCCCGACCGGAAAGTCCGCTTCTTCAACGCCGGCTGGGGCGGCGACACTGCCGCCGGCGGCGCTACCCGATTCGAGCGCGACGTGCTCAGCAAGGGCGCGACCCTGGTCACCGTGGTCTATGGCATCAACGACATCGGCTGGGGAACGAAAGCCGACGAGGAGCACAAGCAGCGCTACCTCGATGGCATTCGCAGCATGGTCGGCATGTGCAGGAAACGCGGGGTCAGGATCTTCATCTGCTCCGCTCCCGTCACCGGGCAGGATCCGAACACGAGCGAGGACGGTTTTCTGCAGCGGATGTGTGATGAGGGCATGGCCCTGGGCGGTTCACTGGGTGCCGGAACCATCGACCTGCAGCGATCCATGCGCGCAATACAGAAGCGCGTGTGGGCCGCCAACGCCGCCGCCACGCAGGACAAGGACAAGCAGTCCCTGCATGCCGCGGACGGCATTCATCTCAACGACCAGGGTCAACTGGCCCTGGCGTTCGCGATGCTCAAGGGTCTCGGGGCACCGGCCGAGGTTTCCTCGGTGACCATCGACGCCGCGGATGCCGGGACTGCCCAGGCCACCGGCTGCGCAGTTTCGGGCCTGCAGATCACCCCGGACGGGCTTCAGTTCGACCGCCTGGATGAAGGTCTGCCCCTGAACTTCGGGCCTCTCGGCGCGCTCCAGTTCCGCTTCATCCCCATCCCGGACGAGTTGAACCGTTACATGCTGAGGGTGTCCGGTCTGGAGCCCGGGAGTTATGTCCTGACCGTCAATGAAAGAGCCGTCGGTACCTATGACGCCGGGCGATTGGCTGCGGGGATCAATATCTCCTCGGCGACGCCGGATGGCTGGGTTCCCGGCGGGCCCTGGGATGCCCAGGCGGCCGCCCTGGTCATGCTGACCGAGTCGCGCAGCCAGCTCAGCCAGGCTCGGAAGCTGGCACCGCACTACATCGGTGAGAATCCCCACTACGACGAGGTCGAAGCACGGATACGCGATATCAACTCCGGCATCGAGGAGCTTCAGCGACTGACCGCAAAGCCGGTCCCGTACCGCTTCGCGCTCCGCAGGCAGGTCGACATCGGCCGGCAGCCCGAACTGCCGACACCCTGACGGCCGCTGATGCGAAGCAGATACCTGACCGAACACCGCCGCCACGGCGAGATCCCCGAAACTGGTCAGTTCGCCATGAGGGAGAAGAAGTGCAGCTTGCCCTTGAGTCGTGGGAAGCCCGGCTCTCGCGGCGCTGCCTTCTCTTCTTGAGAGTCCCGACATCTGCGTGCCGGCGTCTCATGCCGCCAGGCTGGTTCCTTCGGATCTGGACAGGTCGAGCCGGTGTCGGATGAATTTCACGAGGATTGAGGTTTTGGCGGCAGTCGCGAGAAATTCCGGCAGGGTATTGCGCAGGGCGATGGCGGCGACCTGTTCGGAGGGGGCCAGGCCGGGGCGGATGGTTCGGATCCACGAGCCGAACGATTGCCAGACGCGTTGAGGGCTGCGGGCGGAGAGGATCTGCAGCAGGCCCTGGGCGATGAGCCCGAGTTGGATGTGTCGGTGATAGGCCGCGATCTTCCGGCGGACGGCGTCGCGGTAGGCCTCGGTCTTGTGGTGGAGATATTGGTTGCCGCTGGCGCGTCGCAACGGGGTCATGGCCGCCATCCAGAAGTGATAGGCATAGGCGCCGACGCCTCGGAGGGCCTGCTTGAATGACACTTCGATCTTGAACCGCAGCCCGTAGATTCGGATGATCGCAAGGGGGTCCAGAGACAGATCCGTGCTCATGAGCAGGATGTTGCCGCGTCGGGGATGGTCCACGGCCACGAAACGAACGAGGGTGCCGACGGGGCGCCACAGGAGGTCAGCGGTCCTGAACCGGAGGGTCACCGCCTCCTCGCCGTAGACCGGGCTGGGGGCTTCCTGAAGCCGGTCTGCATCTTTCAGCAACGACGCGACCTTGATCTTCTTGCCGTACTTGCGGGGCCGGCCCTTGGGGCGCGGCCGGTTGGCCGGCGGTGGCGGTGTCGCCGGGAACCAGGCCACGCTGTTGCTCTTGACCCGGGTGACCAGATGGTTCCCGTTGGCCAGCAGGCCGCGAACGATGTTGCCGGTGGCATAGTAGGCATCGGCCACGAAGTAGAACGGCTCAGTCATGCCCAGCGAATCGATCAGCAGGATCATCTTGTCCAGCAGGGTTCGCTTATCGCGGTTGGAGAACACCACGCCCTCGTGGATGCGGCCGGCCAGCGGGATGGCCAACACGCTGGATAAAGCCTGGGCCAACACCGCGACCGCCTGGCAGGAGTGGCCGAAGATGTACTCCGGCTTGGTGTTCGACTCGGACTGCTGATGAAGCTTCTTGACGGCGGGCATCTTCCGCCCGGACTTGGCCACCTTGAACTCACCGTACTTGAAGCTACTGAGCTTAAGCACGAGTTGCTGGAGCGGTGGATCGAGGTTTTCGTTAAGCTTACCGCATGATCGGTTGCAGCCTCCCTGCCGGCATGACGCCCGCCGCAACCGTCACGACCCGACAGGACGGCATCGGTTTACCCACCCCCGGCGATGCCGTACGATGGCTCCAACCACTCTGAAGCATCGAGGTTTTCACATCGAGGCATCCGTCATGCATCACCGCCTGCGATTCGCGTTCATGACCCACCTGGCCGTTCTCCTGCCCGTCGGCCTGTCCCCGCCGGGCGCGGGTGCGGCGGAGTCGCTCAGCGACATGACCGGTCCCTGGCAGCTTTTCATTGACGACTACCTGATCTCGGCCAGGAGCGGCGTGGTCCGCACCTACCATCCCTTCAAGAAGCACCCGGGCAACCCCGTGATCCGCCCCGACCTGCCGTGGATGGACCAGGTAGTCAAGGCCGGCCAGGTGCTGCCCGATGAAGACGGCTCGGGCTATCGCATGTGGCACAGTTGCTGGACCCCCAGGAACCTGGATCCGGACCATCGCAGCCGGGCGCTCTATTCAACCAGCAAAGACGGTGTCCACTGGGAGATGCCCATCCTGGGCCTGGTTCCCTGGGTCGACGGCTCGCTGGAGAATAACCTGCTTCCCCGTGGGGCCAGCCCGCTGCACACGCCGTTCAACAACGACCCCAAGCGCCGCTATACGAGTATCTCCGGCTGCCCCGGCGGATACTGCGTGGCGTATTCCGAGGACGGCATTCGCTGGGAGACCCCTCCGGACGCCCAGCCGTTGACCGGCGGCGGCGACGTGGCCAACTTCCATTACGACCCCAATACCGGCCAGTACATGGGCTATGTGAAGGTCATTTTCGACGTCAGCGGCCTCAGGCGCCGTTGCGTGGGCCTGTCCGTGACCAGGGATCCCCGCTCCTGGCCGGCGCTGGAGCCGGTCATGGCGCCGGACGACTTCGACGACCGCTGGGTCGAGCCAGGCACCATCCAGCGAACCCACTTCTACGGCTGCAAGGTCTTCGCCTACCAGACCATGTATCTCGGGCTGCTCGAGATCTTCCGCGCCGAGGACGATCGCGGCTACTTTCACGGACCGGTGTTCACCGAGCTGGTCACCAGCCGCGACGGTGTCCACTGGCTGCGCGAAGAGGGCGACCGCCCGCCGATCATCGAGCTGGGGCCGCAGGGCAGCTGGGATCAGTCCATGAACTATCCCCACGGCATTGTAGTCGAGGACGAGGTCATCAAGGTCTACTACACCGGTTCACCCGATCACCATGACGTGTTCCCGATCCACGGCGGGGTCGGCCTGGCCACCCTGCGCAAGGACGGCTTCGTTTCGCTCGATGCCGGCGTGGAGGTGGCCAGGGTGCTGACCAGGCCGCTCAAGAACGCCGCCGGTCCGCTCCACGTCAACTGTGACGGCAGCCGCACCGATATCGGCGGCTATCTGCAGGTCGAGGTTCTGGACGCCGGCGGCCGGGTCATCGAGGGCTACAGCAGGAAGGAATGCGACGCGATCGGCGGCGACAACCTGGATGCCATCGTGACCTGGGGCCAGCGCAGGGAGTTGCCCACCGGCGTCGGCCCCATCCGGCTGCACTTCCTCATGAAAAACACCTCGCTCTATTCATTCATGGCCGGGGACAACGTCGAAGTCGTCGAAGAGCCCGCGGGCGAGGTGCCGGCCGTGCTGTGTACCTTTGAGAACGACGGTCGCAGAAACGCCAGCGACGTACTGGAGGCCGATGGCAGGCAGCAGATCCTCTTTCGCGGCGTGGCCGAGGTGGACAGCGAACCCGGGAACGCGGCCTTCGGCAAACGCTCCCTGGACATCGGTTCGGTGTTCCGGCCGCTGAACCGGCTGGAAATCGAAGGCACCACGCAGCTTGGCAAACATTTCACGCTGGCGGCCATGGTCCAGAGCGCCGACAACACGCTGGCGCGGCTGTTCAGCAACTACGACAGCAGCGGGCCGGTCAACTGTTCCGAGCTGGTCTTCGACTTTGACCCGCAGGGGAAGTTCCACGCCGGTCTGCGGCTGATCTGCAAGGGCATCATCATCGAATCAGATCCGGTGACCTTCGCGGACAAGAAGTACCATCACCTGGGGCTGACCTACGACGACGGGCTGGTGCTTTTCTACCTCGATGGCAAGCAGGTCGGCCGCAAGCGCCTGCCCGGCGGCGCGCCGGTCACACTGAAACGTAACCTGCTGGTCGGCGAAGATGAGGACCTCGGCACCCACGAGCAGCTGACCGGCCACATCGATGACCTGCTGGTGCTGGGCCGGACCCTGAAACCCGACGAGATGAAGACGCTGAGCGAGAAAGGCGCGGAAGCGCTTTTCGCCGGCCGTTGAAGCGGCGTCGAAGCCATCCCGTCGTCAGGATCGAAGGCATTCCCGGTAAAGCGTTGGGGATCGGTCATGAAGGCATGCTTCGTTCTGGCAGCGTCGGCAGCATGGCTTGTGGTCTGCGGTTCTGCAGAAAACGCACGAGCCGCCGCTCACACGGAAACGGGATCCCGGATCAGCCGCTGGTTCGGCATCGAGCGGCTCGCGAACCCGTACCAGCATTGGCCGACGATCGTGCCCGGTGTGGAGAGCAGGTACTTCTCCAGCTTCGACCGCGAAGGGGCCAATCGCGACGGCTTCGTGGGCACCTGGTCACGCCTTTATGTGGACGAACAACGGAACGAGGATGTCATCTTCGACGCCGTCGGTCCCGGCTGAGCGTGGAAGTCCGGCCGACGGGCGCCGTGCCCTGGGATGCCGTCGAGTACCGGATCCTGGTTGTCCGGGAGCCAGCGCCCGGGAGAACAAGTCAATGAAACGACGATTGGTGCTGTGTGTTGGCCAGGCGATCTGGTGCATGACCGCGATCAGTGCGGCCCCGGCCAGGGATGCGCCCACGGATGGCTGAGGGCCGGACGTGTCCAAACACCAAAGCGGCGGGGCAGTGACCGCCCTATGAGTGAAATCGGGCACTTAACCGGTTGGACTGGCTGATAGTCTTCTTAACTGGCCACTGGCGCCATCGCCTCACGCACTCGCCGACTGGCGTTCCCACGCCACGCGCGGCGCGTCGCCCCAGAGCAGCTCCAGGTCGTAGTAGTCCCGCCGCTCGCGGTCGAAGAGGTGAATGACCACGTCCACGTAGTCGGCCAGCAGCCAGGTCGAGTTCTCGTAGCCGCTGATGCCGTAGCGCTTCTGCCCCTGGCCGGCGCCGAACGTCTCGATCTCGTCGATGATGGCCCGCATCTGCCGATCCGACGTGCCGGTGCCGATGACGAAGAAGTCCGCCACCGGGCAGAGCCCGCGCAGATCCAGCACCACGATGTCTTCGGCACGGTTCTCAGCGGCGATCCGGGCGGCATCACAGGCGAACTGCAGGCCGTCGGGGCGTGTCTGGGCGTTCGGGGAAACAACCATGATGTCATCTTACCGCCGCGCGCAGCGGGTCACAATCAGAAGGATGAGTTCGCCGGGAGAGGGGATGAAACGTCGGACCGGCTTTCGGCATGGGCGCGGACACCATGCCTCCCTTCGGAGCAGCGGGCCGTTCAGCGATCCCTTACAGCCCCGCCAGCAGTTCGCACAACTGCCTGCCCAGAGAACCGCTGATCCGCGCCAGCGCCCACACGCTGGCCGCGTTCTTGCCCAGTTCGACCTGGGAGAGCTGCGACGTGGTCAGCTCCGACCGCTCCGAGAGCTGCCGCAGAGTCAGGGTCTGCTTGAGCCGTTCCTGGCGGATGCGCTGTCCGATCAGCCGGTTCAGCTCCTGCTCGTTGGTGTAGATCAGGCCCAGCTCCTGGGCGATCCGCTCGACCGCGGTCAGGAGCTGCTCCTCGCGGAACGGCTTGGTGATGTAGTCCCGGCTGCCCAGCCGCATGGTCTCGGCCGCCGTCTGGATGTCCGGGTAGGCGGTCATCACGATGGTCGCCACCCGCGGATCCTCTTCCTTGATCTTCTCGACCAGCTCCAGCCCGGTCAGGTCCGGCATCTTGATGTCGATCAGGGCGATGTCAAACGGCGACTTGCGGACCGCCTGAAGGGCCTGCCGCGGCTGGGTGTAGGACTGAACGTGGTAGCCATGCTCCTGCAGGATGAGGCCCACTGTCTTGCATACCTGGGGGTCGTCATCTACCACCAGCACTTTAATGTGATGTCGCACGGCCATGTAAAGTCACCATCATCGGGTTCGGGGTCGATTTAACTGACGCTGCACAATTGTAGCTTTTCGCCTTGGAAAGGCCAGCGTGTCAGATGGGGCGGATACCCCCAATTTTCACTTCCACTTATCTTCAGCGTGGCTTTACAGGTCACGATCCCGATCTCTTCGCGCCCCTGTCCGGCTGGGTCGATGGCGCCGGGAGAGGACTTCGCGCTGCCCGCATGGTGTGCTAACCTGCCTCCCTGCGGACCTCGTCCAGCGGTGACCCCAAGGTCGCACGCGAGGCCGGCGCCCGTTTCAACCACCTGACCTCGCTCTCAGGAGACAAGCCCATGGCCAGACCGCACAGCACCATCGCCCCCGGCTGGTGGGACTACACCACTCTCGATCGTGGGCTGCTCGATGCGGCCGCGAAACTGACCCCCGACGACATGCTCAAGCTCTCCCGCGACGGCTTCCGCGTGGTCATGTACGACACCCTCGAGGACTTCTACCTCGCCGAGGCGCTCGAATACATCGACGCCTGGCGGCAGGCGACCCCGGACCGTCCGGCCGGCATCTGCGGGCCCATCGGGCCCACCGAGCAGTTGCCGCTGGTCGCCCGGCTGGTCAACGCACTGGAGATCAACCTCAAGCACGCCCACTTCTGGGGCATGGATGAATGGTACCTGGATGGGAAGGAGGCGCCGGAGAGTCATCCGCTGTCCTTCGCCCGGGCCGACCGCGAGCTGTGCTTCAACCGCATCCGCAAGGATCTGGCCATGCCGGAGAGCAACATCCATTTTCCGAAGGCCGACGCGACCGCGTACATGAAGAGCTGGGACACCGCCCGATGCGTGGTCATGCAGGGCGGACAGGGGGAGATCAAGCACTGGGCTTTCAACGATCCGCCCAGGCGCGAGGGTGCATGGACCGACGCCCCGCCGCCGCCGGCTGAGTACCGTAAGCTGACCACCCGCGTGGTTGACCTGCACCCGGCGACGCTGATGCAGAACGCCCGCACCTCGGGCGGCGGCAACGTTGCCGGCATCCCGACCAGGGCGATCAGCGTTGGTCCGGTCGAGACCTGGAAGGCCGAGCGCGTGTCCATCTGGCAGGCCGGCACGCACGACAACCCCTTCGGGCAGCGGCTCACCACCTACATGATCGCCAAAAAGCTGCCGGACAGCGCGGTGCCGATGTCCCTGCTGGCCGACCACCCCAACGTACAGTTCAACTTCTATCGCCCAGGTATCGGAACCTGCGAGGCGGAGATGCACTGAGCACGGGCGGGAGAATATGGAGCAACCGGCGCCCCTGCCGGCTGGCTATGCGTTCCTCCGTGGGTGTCGTGATTCACGTTAGATGCGCTGTCCCTACGGCGTCGCCGATGCATCGGAACCCGTCGCGGCGCAATAGGCCGCACAGGCCTGCGTTGATGCGGCGCACAATCAGCGGACCTTCGTAGATCAGCCCGGTGAGCAACTGCACCAGCGACGCGCCCAGCCGGATCTTGCGATAGGCGTCTTCCGCGGTGAACACGCCGCCGATGCCGATGATCCGGTAGCGCCGCCGGTCCATCCGGCGATACATCTCGCCGATGGCGGTGTTTATCTGCGCTTCGATCGGCCTGCCGGACACGGCACCGGGCAGCGGGCCGATAATCGACGCGGGCGTGCGCAGCCCTTCGGGCTTGCCGGGGGCGAGGTTGAACGCGAAGCCGGTGATGAACGGCACCGGTTCGACAGCTTCGAGCAGTGTCTCGATCGCCCGCACGTCGCCCAGCGGCGACACCTTCAGAAAGACCGGGCACCCGATCTTCAGCTCTGCCAGCGCATTGAGCAGCCGGGTGATATTCGCGCGGTCGGCGAAAAAGTCCCGGCCGCTCTCGGTGTTCGGACAGCTCAGGTTCAGGTGCAGGTAATCGGCGCGGTCCTTGAGCCGTGTCACCGATCGGACGTAATCGGCGATGATGGCATCGTCCGGCTCAGGCGGCGCGTGCAGTCCTCGATTCGTCTTGACGATGTTGATCCCCAGAGGCACGGGAAGGTGGAGGCCGTCCAGCCGCCGGGCCACCGCCTCGGCGCCGTCGTTGGGCAGCCCGTAATGCACCAGGATGCCCTCATCGGGCACCAGCCGCCACAGCCGCGGCCGCGGATTGCCCGCCGATGGATCGGCCGAGACCGACCCGATCTCCAGATGTCCGAACCCCATCGCCGCCAGGGCCCGCACCGCTCGCCCGCTCTTGTCAAACCCCGCCGCCAGCCCGATCGGGTTGGCAAACCATAGACCGCCGACAGTGGTTTCCAGCATCGGGTCGCGAAACGCACACCCCCAATCCATCGCCGCGCGGACCATCCCGACCCGCCCGGCCAGCGCCACGGCCGCCAGGGCGCGGTCGTGGACACGCTCGGGATCACAGCAAAACAGGATCGGCCGGATCATGCGCGTGTAGATGGACATCACGGCGGAGGCCTTTCGGGAGGGCGCCAGGCGCCCGGTCATCCGGCACAGCGCGGACACGGGCACAGTTGCCGAAGGTGGGCCCAGGTGTGAATGCCCGTGTCGTGGCCGTCGGACCAGCGGATCTTGATCGCGTAGTTGCCGACCAGGGACATGTCGGCGATGTCGATGTCCCCGGGGATGGTGGCCGGATCCAGGGTGCGGACGCCGGTGTGTTCGTCGACGCAGCCGGCGCAGGGACAGGCGATACGCAGGTCGCGAACCGGGTACGCGCCGACGTGGTCCTCCGTCCAGGTGATCCGCAGGAGGCGGTCGGCGGCGAAGTAGTCGATGCCGGCGGGAGGCTGGGAGCTGCTCATGCGCTGGTTCAATCGTCCCCGTCCGTACCGGCGGTCTGTCCGGCCGCGGCCCCGACCACAGCCGACTTCACGTCGCCGCCGGGGGTGACGCGGATTTCAAGGGCCTGGTTGGTGCGCGAGCAGGTCAGGTGGATGGTGGTCTCAGGGATGTCAGCGACATGGGTTCCCTTACACGCGGGGCAGACGAAACGGACTTGCATCGAAAGGCTCTCCAGATTGCGATTGACACAAGTACGACAGCCGGTGCGAAGACGGCCATTGCCAGGGACGATGCCCCCTCTCATGCCGGCGACCCTTCCCGACTGTCAACTTGACTGCTCTCCCTTGCCCGCTTCCTCATCGAGGAACGGCGTTGATTCCACTGCCTGAAGGATTGGCCTCGCCACCCATACTCTTCCCCAATCCCTGCCGGTGGCTTCTGCCAGCATACCGATTCGCTCCAGATCAACAATGGCCTTCCTGGCTGTTGGCGCAGACACGCCCAAACAGGAGGCTGCCCTGGCTACAGTGGTGTAGGGATTGATGAACAACTCGCTGAGCAGCGCGATTGCCTTGTGTCGACCGGCGAGTTGGTCCTGATACTGGTCCCGCACGCGCAGGATTCCCTGGCTTTGGGCAATCGCGGCACGAGCTGTGACGCGCACGGCGGTCAGAAAGTATCTGAACCATCCCGACCACTCACCATGGGTGCGTATGCGCTGCAGAAGCCCATAGTAGTCCGCCCGGTGTCGCTCGATGTAACTGGACAGATAGAGCAAGGGCTTGCTCAACCGACCGCGTTCCATGAGAAAGAGCGTGATCAGCAAACGACCAACACGCCCGTTGCCATCCAGGAAAGGATGAATCGCCTCAAAGTGCTCGTGGATCAGCGCGCATTGGACGAGTTCAGGCATCTTTCCGCGCTCGTTCAGGAAGTTCTCCCAATGCTTCAGGCACTCGTGCATGTCCGTTTCCCATGGCGGGGGAACGTAGGTTGCATTCACGAGCGTACAGCCTGGAGGTCCGATCCAGTTCTGGCTCCGGCGGAATTCCCCCGGTGTCATGTTCTGGCCGCGAACATTCGCCATCAATACAGCGTGCAGATCGCGAACCAGGCGCCCGGCCAACGGCAGCTTGTCCAACTGTCTGATGCCGCGGTTTAACGCGGCCACATAGTTGCGGACTTCCAGGACATCACTGCCCGGCGGGGTGAGTTTGGGCTCGATCTCGTCCAAAAGGAGGTCGGACAAATCAGCCTGCGTTCCTTCGATGCGGCTTGACGCGACCGCTTCCCAGTTCACATAGGGGGCGATCAGCAGGTCGGGATTCGGTAGATAGCGCCCCAGCCCCGACAGTTCACTTAGCGCGGCATCCGCCTGGGACAATAGCAGGATCAGATTGCTGTCATACTTGATCCTGGGCGGCAGCGGTGCGGGGACATAAGCCCAATAACCTCCTGGATGCTTGACCAGTCTGCCAGCCCGATTTGACTTAAAGTCTTTGGGAGACAAGGCTTATTCCATTTGAAAGATTCTTCCCAAATCCCAAAGGG
>CAYVVX010000111.1:0-3621 GCA_964455315.1 uncultured Planctomycetales bacterium
CACTTCTTCGCGGAGCCCGGCCCGCTCGATGGCAGTGACGGTCGCCCTGGTGTGCATGAACGTCGAGGTCATGTAGGTGCCCAGCCCCACGATCCGCGGCTTGTACATGCGGATGGCATCGACGAAGGCGGCGTCATCCATGCTCTCGCCGAGGTCGATGACGCGGATGCCGCTGGCCTCGAAGACCGGCATGGCCACCTGCTTGCCGACGGTGTGGATGTCACCGTGAATGTTGCCCAGGACCATGGTGCCGATGGCCGGGCGCTGCCCCTGGGCGGCGAGCATCGGCTTCACGATGACCAGCCCGGCGAAGTAGACGTCACAGGCGACCAGCACCTCGGGCATGAACATCTCGCCGGTGTTGAACTTCGCCCCCACGCGGCGCATACCCTCGGAAAGCCCGCAGGAGAGGATGTCGGCCGGGCGAATCCCGGCATCCAGCGCCTCCTGGACCAGCCGGGGCGCCTGCCGGGCGTCGAGCCGCTCGACAGCTTCGGCCAGGCGGTCGAATATGTCCTGGGAAGTCATGGCCGGGGTCCTCCGCCGGTGCATGGGGCGGGACCGCAATCGGCGAACGCGTGCCGCGGGGAAGTGCGCACGGGGCAGCCGAGCATGGATCGCCTCCAGGCTGATCTACCCTCTCTGCGGCCACGAACGAACACCCCCTGTTTATATCGGAAGGCGGGCCCGGATGCGAGTGCGTCGAGGGGATCTGCCCGATCGGGCACGAGGGCGGGCGTCGGCGGTCTCAGGCTGGACCAGGGTGGGTGACGCAAGCTTGGTGGGTTTCCATCGGCCGCGGGATTCGGCTATTCTGCCGCCCATGGCAACGCAACGAGCCCGACCCGACCCGGCCCGCTTCAATCAGGCGGCTCGGCTGCCATACAACCTGCGGCTGAAGGATTTCGAATTGGCAATGCTGGATGTGTATGACTTCTTCTTCGATGTCAACAAGCTCCTGCGTCGCCGCAACCTCGAGCGACTCGATGACGTGCTGCGACCGGCCATCATGTCGGGCGTCCTCTCCGACATGCTGACCTCGAGTCTGGCCAAACACTCCCGATCGCTGACCGTGAACCACTACCACAATGGCCACCCCGATCTGGTCGTGCGGGGGGAGTACCCCGGGGATTCGATCAAGGCCGGGAGCAAGGGAGTGGAGATCAAGACCACCCGGAAAGCCGGTGGCGGCGTCGACTTTCATGGCGCCCGGGATCAATGGCTCTGCGTGTTCGTCTACGTCGTTGACCGCGACACCGAACCGGCGGTGCAGCGGATCCCAATGCGATTCACGGAGATCTACCTGAGCCAAGTAAAGGCCGCGCAATTTCGGCGGAACGAGCGGGGAGAACTGGGCACGCGCACGGCCGCATTGGCAAGCGAGGGCATGAGGCAGCTGCGTGGGGACTGGGTTTATTTGGATACTTCATGAGCAAGTCAAGGCGGTGAGTCGGGGAATGGCGTCGGTCGCCATGCGACAGTAGTGCTCATCCTTCTCGATGCCGATGGCTACATGGCCCAAGTGCGCGGCCGCGGCGAGCGTGGAGCCCGATCCCGCGAAGGGGTCGAGAATCACTCCCTGGCCCAAGGGGAGGATGGCGCGCACAAGCTGGCGCAAGAAGGCCTGGGGTTTGAGACTAGGATGGGGCGCCAAGCGTCGTTCATCGGCCCTGGTGGGATGGGACTTGATCACGTCGCCGAAGGGTTTATCCTGCGATGGTCGGCGCAGCCCGCCGGTCTTCCACAATCGCAGGTTGTCTTGAACGCGCCCGCACAGGGGTTTCCTGAACAACAGCCAAGGTTCCCACATGGAGCGCGGCATAACGCTGATGTCGGAGAACTCCTCGTGCGCGTTCTTGGGGCGGTCGCCTCCGCGCATGGTCATGACCAGGCGAACCAGGGTGGCCCGCACCTCGAAGCCGGCATCCATCAAGGCTGCGGAGACGTGGTGAGAGAGAAGTGGGTTCGAAGCCACCGCGATGTGGGCACCGGGAACCAGCACCGGAAAACATCGCCGGGCCCACTCGCCGAAGAACAACCGTAGCTTGCGCAGATCGTCTTCGCCGAGCACAGTGAAGCGAGGCAACGGGGAGCGCTGATGCCCATCAAAGGAAGGCGGAATGCGCCACACGCCGCCCTGGCGGGCCCGGAGCTTGACCTGTTGTTCCGGGGAATACTCGATCAACCCGTAGGGAGGATCCGTGACGATCGCGTGAACACTTTGTCGTTCGCGGGCGGCAAGCCACTCCAAACAGTCGTCCCTGTAGAGCGTGGTTGAATTGAAGGCAAAGAACGGAACGGGTGCGGGCTTGACCCTCGTGGAGAAGGTGGGAACCTGCCGGGTCAGTCGATAACGCCCTCGTGAGACGCGACGAAACTGGCCTGGCGTGTTCAGGCGCAGATAGGATCGCACGGATGACGCGGGCAACGCACCATTGAAGCGGGCGGACAGCACTGCCTGGATTTCGGAGACGGTGCCTTCCCCGCCCCGTTCGGCAAGGGTTTGCATGATGGCGTCGCGCACCGTTCCCGGAGGGAGTTTGTTCATGCCGAGACATGATAGACGTCTAGACGTCAATGTCAAGGGCTGGCTGGGCGACGATTGCTGCTCGGTGTTGGCAGTCTGAAGGGGAAACAACAGACACAGGTGGGGATGCCCGGCATTGGTCCGCCCGGTTTCGTGCGGTTATACTGGTCAGTGGCGGCAGGGCCGGACGCCGGCATTCCGGTATCCGCCCGGGCCTGATGCGAGACCTTCCCGTGAGCGTGCTGACCATCGATCAGAAGTTCGAGCAGATGCAGGAGATCCTGCGCTCGCTGCGGCGGGTGGTGGTGGCGTTTTCCGCGGGGGTGGATTCGACCTTCGTGCTCAAGGCGGCCATCGACACGCTGGGGGCCGACAACGTCGTCGCCGTGACCGGCAAGAGCGACAGCCTGGCCCAGGCGGAGTTTCTGCAGGCCATCGACCTGACCGGCACCATGGGCGTGCGACACGAGATCGTCGAGACCGAGGAGTTCGCCAACCCCGACTACCTGGCCAACCCGACCAACCGCTGCTACTTCTGCAAGACGGAGCTGTACACGCGCCTGGGCAAGTACATCGACGAGCAGGGTTACTACGCGATCATCAACGGGATCAACGCGGACGACCACGGCGACTACCGGCCGGGGATTCAGGCGGCGCGGGAACACACCGTGCGGGCCCCCTGCGCCGAGGCGGGCATGACCAAGGAGGACATCCGCATCCTCAGCGAGCGAATGAACCTGCCCACCTTCGACAAGCCGGCCAGCCCCTGCCTGTCCAGCCGGGTGCAGTACGGCGAGGCGATCACGCCGGACAAGCTCAAGCAGATCGAGCGGTCAGAGGCGTTTCTGCGCTCGCTGGGCTTCCGCGAGCTGCGCGTGCGGCACCACGACAACCTGGCCCGCATCGAGCTGCCGCCGGAGGAGCTGTCCAGGGCGCTGGAGCCGGAGACGCGGGTACGGATCGACGCGGCGCTGCGTGAGTTCGGCTACGCCTACGTGACCGTGGACGTGCGCGGATTCCGCAGCGGGAGCATGAACGAGGTCATCGCCTTCGGGAAGCGCCAGCAGCCGCTCTGACGCCGGGCAGGCGACCAC
>CAYVVX010000111.1:3631-8712 GCA_964455315.1 uncultured Planctomycetales bacterium
CGGAGTTCGCATGCGCCTGGTCTTCTTCGGCTCCGGCGAGTTCGCCGTGCCCAGCCTGCGGAAACTCACCGACCTGCCCCACGAGATCGCCGCGGTGATCACCCAGCCGGATCGGCCGGCCGGCCGTGGCAAACGCGCCGCGGGCACGCCGGTGGCGGAGTGGGCCGGGAAGCTGCAACTCCCTCTTGAGCGCTGCCCGGATGTGAACGATCCCGCCTTCGTCGAGCGGATGGCGGCGCTGCGGGCGGACCTGGGCATCGTCATCGCCTTCGGGCAGAAGCTGCGCGAACCGCTGCGGCGGGTGTTCCGCCACGAGTGCGTCAACCTGCACGGCTCGCTGCTGCCGCGCCATCGGGGGGCGTCGCCGATCGCCCATGCCATCCTGTCCGGCGACCGCCGCACCGGGGTCACCGTATTCCGACTGGTGGATCGCATGGACGCCGGGCCGATCCTGCTCACGCGGCAGACGATCATCGGCGACGAGGAGACCTGCGGCGAGCTGCACGACCGGCTCTCGGGCGTGGGTTGCGACGCGATCGACGCGACGCTGAAGGCGTTTGCGGAAGCCGCCCCGGGCGAGCCGCGCTTCGAGCCGCAGGACGAATCGGCCGCCACCACCGCGCCCAAGCTGAGCAAGCTTGACGGGCACCTGCAGTTCGAGGAGCCGGCCGAGCGGCTGGCCCTGCGCTGCCGGGCGCTGTACCCGTGGCCCGGGGCCCGCTGCCGGTATATGGCGGCCGACGGCAAATCCCTGGAGTTGACGCTGGCGGTCGCCACCGCGGCCCCGCGGCCCGCGGAGGAGCCGCCGGGCACCCTCACCGCGGTGATGACCGTGGCCACCGGGTCGGGCACGCTTGAACCGCACAGCGTCCAGCCGGCCGGCGGCCGTCTGATGAGCTGGCGCGACTTCGTCAACGGGCGGCGGGTCCGGCCCGGCGACCGGCTGGCATCGCTCGATGCGCCGGGCTAAAGTGCGTCATGCAATTCCTCGTTTTCGCCGCATTCGCCGCCGTGTTGAGCATTCCCGCGGACGGGCTGCCCTGGCCCGTGACACGGCATCCGCTGGCCACCTGGGGCGCGGTCATCGGGCAGGTGGTCCTGGCCGGTGCGCTGGCGGTGTGGGTCAGCCGGGACGTGCAGGCCCGCCTGGACAAGGCCCCGGGCTCCATGAGCGGCGCCCAGCGGCGATTCGGACAGGGGCATTTCCTCAGCCGTGTGTTTCTGGCGATCGCCCTGGTCGGCACCATCTACGGCACGGACTTCTGCGACCGGGTGCGGGGGTGGAGGTGGCTGCCGGCGGACTACGGGCTGGATGAGCTGTTCATGCTGGTGCCGTTCACGGCGTCGGCGATGGTGTCGTGGCTGCTGCTGTACCCGGCGGACAGGGCCCTCAAGCAGGTGTCGCTGGAGATGCGGCTCTGGGCGGCCGCACCGGGCAGGGCGGTGTGGTCCCGGGGGCAGTACCTGGGGTTCATGCTCCGCCAGCACATGCTGGTCATTGCCCTGCCGATGATCCCCATCGTGATCGCCAACGACATCCTGCAGTCGTATCGCGGCTGGCTGACCCGGCGAACCGGGCTGCCGTGGATGCAGGACATCCTGGTCGGGGCCATCGCGGGGGTGGTCTTCCTGCTGGCGCCGCTGGCGCTGCGGTTCATCTGGCAGACGCGGGTGCTGCCCGAGGGCGAGCTGCATCGACTCCTCAAACGGCTCTGCGGCCGCGTCGGGCTCACCTACCACCGCATCCTCATCTGGGAGACCGACGGCATGGTGGTCAACGCCGCGGTGATGGGGCTGATCTGGCCGGTGCGATACATCCTGCTGTCCGACGGGCTGCTGGAGATGATGGAGGATCGCAAGATCGAAGCCGTCTTCGGGCATGAGGCCGGGCATGTGAAGCTGCGGCACATCCAGTTCTTCCTGCTGTTCGCGCTGGTGAGCATGTTCGCCGTCGGCGGGATCATGGAGCTGATCATGTACGCCCGCAACGCCTGGCCTGGCTGGTTCGACGATATCGCCCGGCTGGACGATTACCTGCAGGTGGGGGCGATGGGGCTGATCGTGGTGGTGTGGGCGCTGGGGTTCGGCGCGGTCTCGCGGCGGTTCGAGTGGCAGGCGGATCTGTTCGGTGCGTGGTGCGTGACCCCTTCGGCGGCGAAATGCGACCGGCCGTGCCGGTATCACGGCACCGCGGGCGGCGGGGATGGAGCCCATGGAAGCGAGGCGGCGCGGGCTTCGAATGCGGCGTTTCTGACCGCGCTGGCCGCACACCAGGGGCGGGATGCCGCGTACCCCGATGCGGAACGTACGCCGCGGCCCGCGGAATCACCCGGGAGCGGGGACGCCATCGGCGACGCTCCCGCGGACCCGCCGCCACTGGAATCCATGACCGGCCGGCCGCTGTGCGCGTCGGCCGCGGAGCTGTTCTCCGGGGCGCTTTATCACATCGCCATGCTGAACGGGATTCCCATCGAGGCCCCGAGCTGGCGGCATTCGAGCATCGCCAACCGGATGCTGCTGCTCCGCGAGCACGCGGCGGGCGCGGAAAGTGGGATGAGACTGCACCGGGGGGTGTTGGTCATCAAGTCGATCCTGCTGGTCGGGACGCTGATCGGGATCGCGGGAGCGGGGTGGTTGTACTGGCCGGAGTGATCGTCTCCAGGGTCTTGTTCGATGGCGTAGGATCGTGGCTTCATGATGTCGAACGTCACGGTGAGGTCTCATTTCTGCCCGCGGTGCGGCGGGCGCTCGCTTGCCAGCGTCACAGACGGGCGGGCGGGCACCGGATTTGAGCGATGCACAGGTGTTGCCGGGGACGGTGATGGCTGGATGGTGAGCAGGCGCTGATAGGCGGCGACATCCTGTTGATGGCGGATGGTCATGTTGTCGAGCGCGGCGATGGTGCAGATCAGGATTGCCAGCCCGCAGGTGAAGGCCGCCCAGCTCCGCGGCGACGAGAGGCCCGTGAGCAGCACCGATACCAGCGACAGGAGGCATGCGAGCCAGATTGTGGAATGGGAGAACATGTACGTGGGCAGCGACGGCGGGGGTCCGAAACTGAATCTGGGGCGGACGAAGTCGAAAACTAGGGCCGCGACAGCGAGGCCATTGAGGGCATGAGGCAACAACGCGATGCGGCGGCGCGGTGCTGGACGCGGGGTCGCGTAGGGAAGAAGTATCGGGGGTGATTCCCGGGTCATGCGTGTGCATCCGCTGGACGGCGGTTTGTCCGGTTTCTGATACCAGCATGAGCAGCTCAGGGTTGCGGGTTGGAATGGTTCGCCGGGGGAATCTGCGGATCGCTTACACCGGCTCAGCCGCCCCCAATGCCTGGAACAATTCCTCTGCGGAGCAGTCGGCCGGCACGGGGGCGCGGAACAGGCGGCATTGTGCGGCGTACTCGGGCAGGTGCTGCCTGACGAATCGGATCGCGTTGTCGCCCCAGGGATCGTCCGGCGGGATCAGCACGGTCGTGCGATCATATCGGAAGGGGAGGTTGCCCTGTTTGCCGACGAGGGCGATGTAAAGCGTTCTGGCCTCGTCGCAGATGTCGTCGCACGTCAAGTCCGCAGGGACCTGCTCGATCCGCAGCAAGGTGAATGCCCATTGGCGGCATCGATATGCGCGGATGAGGGCGATGACTGCCTCGTCCGAGGTCAGGAGTAATTCTCGATATGTCCGCTCATTCGGCCGGGAGGTCGCGGCCTCATAAAAACTCTTCATCACTGGTTCCCCGTCATCTTGTCCTCACCCATTCAACTTCAGCAACCGCTCCAATTCCCCGGGGTCATTGGTGGCCGTGATGGTGCAGCGGAGTTCGCGGGTTTCGCCGGGCTGGAGGATGGTCTGCCAGCCTTCTTCCTTGTCCTTGGCCCGGCCCTGGACGCCGGCGGTCATGGGTTCGAGGGCGCCGGTGTAGGAGCCGCTCTTGCCCCAGTGCTGCCAGTTGCCCAGGCGGGGGTAGTCCCTGCGGTTGTATTCGACCTTGACGCCGAAGCCGCGCTTGCGGTTGACCACGCCGGCGAGCACGTTGCCGTCGCCATCGGCTTCCGGGTCGACGTAGGTGAAGACCTCACCGGTGCCGGCGTGCTGCGGCTGGGGGGCGGCCTTGTAGTCGCGGCCTTTGGCGAACCAGCCGTCGCTGTCGAAGCGCGGGGAGATCTCGCCGCGGTAACAGTAGGTGCTGGCCTCGGGCTCCAGGAGCGGGTAGCCGAAGTTGATGTGCAGCAGCCAGGCGAAGGTCACCGGGCGGTTGTCGCGGTTGGTGAAGTGGTCGTACACGCGGATGGACGGCTCGCCCAGCGTGCTGCTGATGGTCCGGCGCAGCTCGACGTTGGGCCCGAAGACGCGGGCGGTGCGGACGATGCCGGTGATGTTCATCTCCTGCCTGCCGCGCAGCGGGTCGGGATTGGTGATGAACTCGACGGTCGCCCGGCTGTTGGAGTGGGTGCCGTGCAGGCCGTATTCCTCGCCGTCCTCCTCGAAGGGCGAGCCGGTGTTGAGCGGCCCGCAACTGACCAGCAGCCCCCCGTAAAAGCCGCGCAGCCAGTTCATGCCGCGGCTGTACGCGGGCGTGGGGGCGGTGATCCCGGTCAGCGAGTGCCAGGTGAGCGACTGACCCAGAAAATCGGCGTCGGCGATGTCCAGGCCGCGGTCGATGACCACCTTGTAGCGCAGCCCGCCGCCGGTGTTGACCCAGGCGATGCGGACATCGCGGCCGGGGCCGTTGTCGAGCACGGAGGTCTCGATGCCGCCGAGCTGGGCGGGGTTCATGACCGGGACGTCAACGAAGGACGGCACGGGGGCGGGACGGGAAGATGACATGCTGGGTCTCCTGCTGGTCAACCCGGACCCGCGGCTGCGCACGCGGTCGGGCTGGGGTCAATGGCCTGGATGATTGAACAGGAGGAACACGGAGAAACACGAATCAGACCATCTCCCCGGCGATGCAGAAGAGATCAACCACAGAGGCACAGAGTTCACAGAGAATAAAGACGAAGCAACGGGCAGATCACATGCCGCGGGCCCAACCCTTGTTCAGGCCGTAACCTGCCGCCTGTGCCACTCGAAGCCTCTTCTTT
>CAYVVX010000111.1:8722-11085 GCA_964455315.1 uncultured Planctomycetales bacterium
TTCGTGTCTTTGTGGTTCATTCTTATTGTGCAACTACGGGGTTTCTCCGTTATCTCTGTTTCCTCCTGTTCCACTATCCTGCGCGACGGTTACACCTCGCGCAGTTCCTGGGTCCTGGGATCGTAGGTGATCTTCCTGCCGGTGTGCAGGGCCTTGATGGCCATGCTGACCGCGACCGAGTGCCCGTAGCCGGCTTCGATGTCGGCGTTGGGGCGGGTGCGGTCGCGGACACACTTGAGCCAATTTTCCATGTGCTGCTGGCTGTCGGCGGTCTCGATGGCCTGCTCCTTGACCAGCGGGCCGGTGCCGCCGTCCTTCTGCGAGATGCCGCCGTCGGGAATCACCTTGCCGGCGTAAATGTCCAGCGTGCCCTGATTGGAGTAGAACAGCTCGACCCCCTCGCGCGGGTAGCCGTTGGTCTGCCGGGCCGAGAACCGCACCTGGAAGCCGCTGGGAAACTCGAAGATGGCCGCGAAGGTGTCCGGGTTCTTGCGCCCGTCGTGCCACTGGTAGATGCCGCCGCTGGCGACGCAGCTCGACGGGTATGGGTCGCCGGTGACCATGGCCACGGTGTCGATCTGGTGACTCATCCACTGGCAGGGCAGCCCCGACGAGTACGGCCAGAACAGCCGGAACTCGAGGTACTGCCGCGGGTCGAACGGGGCCTTGGGGCGGTTGAGCTGGTAGCGGGTCCAGTCGGTGTCGCTCTCGTTGAGCATGGCGACCTCCTTGGGCCGCCGCCAGCGCTGCGGCTGGTTGACGTGCCAGGACATCTCCACGCCGTTGATCTTGCCCATGCCGCCGGACTGGACGAACTTCGCCGCGTTGATGAAGCGGGCGCTGCTGCGACTCTGGGTGCCGACCTGCACCACCGCGCCACTGTCCAGCACCGCCTGGCGCACCTCGCGGGCGTCCTCGATGGTGTTGGCAAGCGGCTTTTCCACGTAAACGTCCATGCCCGCGCGAACCGCCTCGGCACAGAGCAGGGCGTGCGAGAAGTCCGGCGTGGCGATGATCACCGCGTCGACCGAGCGGGACTCGTACAGCTCCTCGGTGTTGCGGAAGAGCTGCGGATCCTGGCCGGTGGCCTTGCGGATCTTGTCGCGGGCCTGCTCGCGGCGAAGGCTCCACAGGTCGCAGGCGGCGACCAGCTCGGCATTGTGGTTCTTGCCGAACTCGAACATCTCGTTCATCAGGCTCTGGGCCCGGTCGCCGGGACCGATCACGCAGACGCGGATGCGGTCGTTGGCGCCGTAGGGCTTGCTGCGCGCGGGCCGGGCGACGGACGCCATTCCCGGCCAGGTGGTCTTGCCGGTGGTGCCGGCGGCGAAGATCTTCGTCGCGGCCGCCCCGGCGGCGGTGAAGGCGGTGCGCTGAAGGATCTGGCGTCGGGTGATGTTCTTGTGTTCGGGGGGCATGGGCAGGGTCCTCCACCGGGTAACGAGCGGCGTCTCGAACTGCGGCAGAGACAATTGTAAAGCGGACGTGGACAGAGTGCCAACATGTGATCGATCCGTGACGTTTTGCTGGTTGACGCGGGCGACCCGTTGCATAAGGTGGGATTCAACAGGGCCGAGGCTCGTCAAACATCGTTTCACATCCATTCCGGCGGGCGTCATTGGCTGACAAGGTCAAAGGGCGGCACCGACACATGGGGAGTACGCATGAGTACGTCGCGACTCGAACAGATCCAGAAGATGCTGGCGTCCGAGCCGGAGGATATCTTCCTGAACTTCAGCCTGGCGATGGAGCTGGCCAAGCTGCGCCGCTTTGACGAGGCCGTCGCCCAGTATCGGCGGCTCCACGAGCTGGCGCCCGACTACGTGCCGGCGTTTTTCCAGCGCGGCAATACCCTGGTGGCCGCCGGGGATACGGATGGGGCCCGCCAGGCACTGGAAGAGGGCATCGCGGTGGCCAGGCGGGTCGGCGACCAGCACGCGGCCGACGAGATGCAGGGGGTCATCGACATGCTCTGAAAGGGGCGACCGGGCCCGCCGCCCCAGCATTGCGACCCCACCCCGGACGGGATGGGGTACCCCCGGCGTTTCAGGGCAGGGATGTTCCTCACGCGGAACGGCCGGCACGGGGGCCGGCCGCTACTACTTCCGCCGACAGCCCGCGCGTTGACGACCGCCCGTGGCGGCGGATAATCTACCGTCGGCCGGGTCGCTGGACCCGGTGCCGTTCCGCGGACTCCGTCTGATGATGCCCCGCGGTCCTGCCGAGTTGCTTCGCATGCCCCGGTTCGAGGTCGGCTTGAGAACCGGCCTTTCCCCGCTTTGAGGAGGTTACGATGGGACGCGGACGACCCCAACCCGGACCCGCCTGCCGGATCGCCCTGTTCGCGCTGGCCGCACTGCTGC
>CAYVVX010000112.1:0-11067 GCA_964455315.1 uncultured Planctomycetales bacterium
ATCGATCATTCATGGCGGCAGTGTTACCACCCCGGGCGGCAGCACGATCGGGGCCATCCGAGGCCCCGGCGGTGGCGGTGCCGTCGGGATCAAAGGTCCGGACGGTGGTGCGGCCGGCGCCATCCGGGGTCCTGCCGGCGGCGGGGCGGCGGGCATCAGGGGTTCCGAAGGCGGTGCCGCCGGCGTGGTCCGGGGGCCCGGCGATTCTGTGGCCGGTGGCGTGCGCGGGCCCGGCGGTGCCGGGGCGGCCGGAATCCGGGGCCCGGCCGGCGGTGCCGCCGGCGCGGTCTGGGGACCGGGCGGGCATGGCGTGGCCGGGGTTCGCGGTCCCTACGGCAATCGGGTGATCAGCACGCTGCCCCCGGGGGCGGCTCACCTCCCCTGGCACGATCATGACTACTGGCGGTTGGGGTTCGCCTGGTGGAAGCCCTGCTGGGTCGGCGACAGCATTTACTACAACTGGTGCTATCCACCCGTCGGGTATTACTACCCGGCGCTTCCGGAAGAGTACGAGACGATCGTGATTGACAACACCACGTACTATGAGTCCGACGGTGTCTACTACACGGAAGGGGAGGAGGACGGGCAGAAGGGTTACGTCGTCGCTGAGGCACCGGTTACCGAGGATGAGACCGGGGTCGAGGGCAAGAATCCCTTTGAGCTGCTCAAGGGAATGTGTGATTACGTGGGCGGTCTGAACCAGTTCAGCATGGTCCTCCAGACCACCTACGATCTGGTTCGTGAAGATGGAGCCAAGGTACAGGTTTCGGGGCGCCGGGCCATGAGCGTGAGCCGCCCGAACCAACTGGCGGTTGACGTGACCGGCGACGAGGGAACCAAGCGCTTTGTCTACGACGGCAAGACCGCCACGCTGTTCGATGCGACCGAGAGCACGACCGCCTCCGTGGAGGTTCCTGACACCATCGAGGCCGCCCTGGATGCGCTGGCCAGGGAGTACGGCGCCGTTCTGCCCATGGGCGACCTTATGTACAAGGATCTGTATGACCGCGCAGAAGCGCGCATCCTGGCCGGCCAGTATCTCGGACTGCACGAGCAGGGCGGCGCGAGCTGTCATCACCTGGGTTTCGTATCGGATGCCGGGGATTGGGAGCTCTGGATCGATGCGGGGGCCAAACCCGTGCCGCGCCGGGTTTCGGTTGACTATCGGCAGGAGGGTCCGCGAACCCGATACTCCGCCGACATGGTCGAGTGGAACGACGCGCCGGCATTCACCGCGTCGACGTTCGAGCTCAAGCTGCCTGCCGTGGTGAGGCAGATCCAGCTTCCGAAGGCAGCACGCTGAGAAGCCATGTTGTAGTCGGTATGGAATCAGAGGAGGTAGAGCAGTGAAGATCAAGTTTCTCGGAGCGGCAGGGGGGCAAGTGACCGGTTCGGCTTACCTGGTCCAGACCCGGAAAGCGCGCATCCTCGTGGATTGCGGCATGTTTCAGGGTGACCGGGCGGCTGAATCCAGGAATCGCGCCCCCGAGGCGGCCCGGCGCGGTCGTCTGGATGCCGTATTGATTACGCACGGGCACCTGGATCACACCGGTCGCCTGCCGCTGCTGGCCAAGCTGGGTTACAGCGGTCCGGTGTACGCGACCCCCGCCACCTACGACATGGCTGCGATCATATTGCGCGATTCGGCCCGGCTGCAGCGTCAGGATATCGATCGCCGCAATCGCAGGCTGGAGCGCAGCGGCCGGCCGCTGCTGGAACCTCTGTACTCCAGCGAAGACGCCGAGGCGATCCTGGGCCAGTTCAAGCCCGCGCCGTACAACGAATTCGTGACCGTCGCGCCCGGGATCAAGGCATGCTGGGCCGAGGCTGGGCACATGCTCGGCTCAGCCAGCATCCAACTCCTGGTCGAAGACACCGGCGGAACGCGGCGCATCGTGTTTTCCGGCGACCTGGGCCCCCGGGGGGCGCCGATCCTGCGCGATTACGAGCCGTTCAAGCAGGCGGACCTGCTGATCATGGAGTCCACCTACGGCGATCGCGATCATCGCCCCTTCCGCGAGACCGTGGACGAGTACGTCAGCATCGTGTCCGACGCGGCTCAGCATGGCGGCAAGATCCTGGTGCCAACCTTCGCCGTGGGCCGGGCCCAGTTGCTCACCGTCCTCCTGAGCTGGATGTTCCGCAACGGCAAGGTCAAACCCTTCCCGGCCTTCCTGGACAGCCCCATGGCCATCGAGGCCACTGATGTCTACCGGCATCACGTGGAGCTGTTTGACGATCAGATGGTCGACTACATGCGCGAGCGTAAGGTGAGCGAGGATCTGACCACGTTGAGCATGTGCCAGACCGCCGACGAATCAAGGCAGATCAACGGATGCAGCGGGCCGTGTCTGGTCATGGCGGGTGCCGGCATGTGCAATGCGGGACGTATTCTGCATCATCTCCGGCAGAATCTCTGGAAGCCGGAGACACATGTGCTCATCGTCGGCTACCAGGCCCACGGGTCAATCGGCCGCCGGCTGCTCAACGGTGACAAGTCCGTCAAGATTCACGGCGAAAACATCGCCGTGCGCGCGACCATGCACACGCTGGGCGGTTTCAGTGCTCATGCCGGACAGACCGACCTGCTGCACTGGTTCGGGGTCATCGCCCCTTCAAAGCCGCGCGTCGTCCTGGTTCACGGCGAGGACGGCCCGCGCAAGGCGATGGCCAGGCTGATCCAGCAGCGGCACGGGCTCGAGCCGGTGCTGCCCGGCCTGGGAGACGTCATCGAAGTCTGATTCAACCCGAGGATACCATGGCCAAGCGAAAGACGATCGATCAGTGGGAGCGCCGGTGGCAGCAGCACTGGGCCAGGCTGGACACAACCTACGAACTCCCCGCGGAGCATGCCCAGGAGCGGAATTTCCTGATGCAGACGCGCACGCCCGCGGCCGAGAGGGAGCGCCTGAAGCGCATCAACGGCGAGTTCGTGCGCGGTTTCAAACGGCTTCACAAGCTCGGCCCGGCCGTGACTGTTTTCGGATCGGCCCGCTTCAAGGATGGGCACCGTTACTACAAGATGGCGGTGACGGTCGGGCGGGAGCTGGCCAAAGCCGGCTTCGCCGTGCTGACCGGTGGCGGTCCGGGCATCATGGAGGCGGCCAACCGCGGTGCCCACGAGGCCGGGGGGACGTCCATCGGGTTGAACATTATTCTTCCCTTCGAGCAGGAACCGAATCCCTATGTCAATGACAGCATCGAGTTTCACTACTTCTTCGTCCGCAAGGTGATGCTGGTCAAGTACTCCTGCGCGTTCGTGATCATGCCCGGCGGCCTGGGCACGCTGGATGAGATGTACGAGGCGGGAACCCTGATCCAGTGCAACAAGATCGGCCCGTTCCCGGTGATCGGCATGGGGACGCGCTTCTGGGGTGCGCTGAAGCCGTTCACCCAGCACCAGATCCGGGCCGGAGCGGTGGACAAGTCGGAGCTCGATTTCGTGCGCGTGACCGATTCGGCGAAGGAAGCCGTCGAACTCATCGCGCGCAGTCAGCCGCCGGCCTTACAGGCGCGGCTTCGTCCGCTTTAGTCGTGCGGCTGAGTGGGCGTGGCGGCACTGGCCGGGAACGGCCGGGGATGCGATAATAACCCCCCCGGAAACGGCGACTTGACCCGCGGGGTCGAGCGGAACCTCGGATCAGTCATTCCATGCGCATTCAGCGAACCAGTCAGATCATCACGGTCAGCGTGGTTCTCTTGTCCGTGCTGACCATCGTGTGTGCATGCATCTCGCTCTACTACCGGGGGGTGCAGGAGCGGGCCTACGCAACCCGTCGCGAGTCCGTGCGCCTGGTCGATCAACTTGCGGCCGGCAGCGACCGGTTGACCAGGGCGGTTCGCGCCTACGCCGCCACCGGGGATTCCCGCTATCTCGACGATTTCCAGCGAGAGTTGAATGTCGATCGCTCGCGCGATGAAGCGCTTGAGCGTCTGCGGCAACTCGGCGTGATGCCGAACGAACTCGCCCTGCTGGACCAGGCAAAACGCAATTCCGACGAGCTGGTCAGTATCGAGAACAGCGCATTTGAGGCGGCCGAGAAGGGCGATACGCGCAGCGCCATCGATCTGGTGTATGGTGAGGAATACCGATCGATCAAGGACTCCATCATGGATCCCATCGCCGAGTGCCGTGTGGGCCTCGATGCGCGGCTTACCGCGCGTGCGGATGAACTGTCGAAGCGGGCCCAGCTGCTGGCCAACATCGCCGTCGCGGCCTTGGGTGTCAATGCGCTCGCGGTGGTGGGCTCCTTGCTCTTCTTCTACCGCAGGCGGGTGGTCAATCCGCTTGCCGCGCTCAATCAGAACCTGCGCGATCTGCTGGATCACAAACAGGGCGTCAGCATCGGTTACCAGTCGGAGGAATCGGAGCTGGGCGAGGTCGCCCGTTCCCTGGAATCCTACCGCCAGGCCGCCGACGAGGTGGAGACCCAGCGCTGGATCAAGAGTCACGTGGCCGAACTCTCCGGCCTCCTGCAACGGGCGGAGACACCCGCGGAGTTCGCAAAGCACCTGCTCTCCAGGCTCCTGCCGCTCGTGCAGGGCGGGTGCGGGGTGTTGTACCTATTTCAGGAGAGCGCCGGCCGGTTCGAGTTCGCGGGCGGCTATGGTCACCGGCAGCTCGGTGGCCCGGCGCCATCGTTTGCCCCCGGCGAGGGGCTGATCGGTCAATGCGCCCTCGACAGGACGTCGATCACACTCAAGGACGTCCCCAGGGACTACGTCAGAATCGCCTCCGGCGTTGGCGAAGCGCCGCCCCGGGTCGTCATCGCGGTTCCGCTGGTATCGCTGGATCGCGTGCTGGGCATCATCGAGGTCGCTTCGTTCGGCATGCTGACCGATGTGCAGCAAATGCTGCTGGACGAGGCCGCCAAAGTGGCCTCCCTCAACCTGGAGATACTGCAGCGCAACCTGAAGACGAACGAGTTGCTGGAGCATATGCGTCAACAGGCCGCGGAGCTTCAGGCACAGCAGGAATCGATCCGCGCGGCTGAAGAGCGCACCCGCCTGCTCCTCGACTCCGCCGCCGAGGGCATTTTCGGCGTCGATGTCGAGGGTCTCATCACCTTCGTCAATCCGGCCGCGTGCCGGATGCTGGACTATCCGGCGGAGGAGCTCATCGGCCGGCCGTCTCATGCCCTTCTTCATCACCATCGACCTGACGGCAGTGAGTATCCGCAGGAACAGTGCCCCATGTTCGCCGCTTACACGCGCGGCGAGGCCAGCCGCATCGACGATGAATACCTGTGGCTCAAGGACGGCACCGGTCTGCCCGTTGAATACGGAGCCACGCCCATCGTCAAGGATGGCAATATCACCGGCGCCGTCATCAGCTTTACCGACATCACCCGGCGTAAGGAGGCGGACGAGCGCCTCCGAAAGACGGAGCTGTTCTTCCGCAGTGTGCTGGAGTCAGCCCCGGACGGCCTGATGGTGGTGGACGCCGACGGCGTGATCCGACTGGCCAACGCCCAGGTGGAACGGTTGTTCGGCTACACGCGGGAAGAGCTGCTGGGCCGTCCCGTGGAGATCCTGGTGCCCGATGATACCCGCGGCCGGCATGTGGCCCTGAGAACTGCCTACACGGATGATCCCACGACGCGCGACATGGGCGCCGGACAGGAGTTGCGGGCCCTGCGCAAGGACGGATCGGTCTTTCCCGTCGAGATCGGCCTGAGTCCTGTGCAGGGCAACGAGGAGACGCACCAGATCGCCGTCTCCATCCGGGACATCACCGAACGCAAGCAGCAGGAGGAAGCCATTCGCCAGGCCAAGGAGGCGGCCGAAGCGGCCACCCAGGCCAAGAGCGCGTTTCTGGCCACCATGAGCCACGAAATCCGCACGCCCATGAACGCGATCATCAACATGAGCGGCCTGGCGCTGGAGACGGAGCTGACCCCGAAGCAGCAGCAGTACGTGAGCGTCGCCCACGCCTCGGCCAGGAATCTGCTGGGCATCATCAACGACATCCTGGACTTCTCCAAGATCGAGGCGGACAAGCTGGAGCTGGAGAAGGCGGGTTTCAGCCTGCGGCAGGTGCTCGAAGAGGTGACCGAGACCTTTCGTGTCAAGGTGATCGAGAAGCACGTCGAGCTGATCACGCACGTGCCTGCCGGCGTGCCCGACCGGCTGATCGGTGATGCGCTGCGGTTGCGCCAGGTGGTCACCAACCTGGTCGGAAACGCGTTCAAGTTCACCGAGAAGGGCGAGGTGCTGGTCAAGGTGGCCGTCGCGGAGCGGCAGTCGTCGAAACCTCCGCCGCCGCCGGGGGCGGTCGATCTGCTGGTCAGCGTGCGCGATACCGGCATCGGGATTCCGAAGGAGCAGCAGCACCGGTTGTTCCAGGCCTTCAGCCAGGCCGACAGCTCGACCTCTCGGAAATACGGCGGCACCGGCCTGGGCCTGGCCATCAGTCGGCGGCTGGCACGGATGATGGAGGGTGAACTGAGCTTCGAGAGCGAGCCGGGCGTGGGCACGACATTCTTCTTCACCGCCCGGCTGGGCGTCGATCCGAACCAGGAAGCGCATCTGCTCAAGGCCCCCGATCGCGTTCGGGAACACCCCGTGCTGGTGGTGGAGGACAGCGACACCAGCCGGGAGCTGCTGGAGACCCTCCTGACCGGCTGGTCGATCCCGGTGGTTGCCGTGGCCAGCGCGGAGGAGGGCCTGGCCCTGCTCGAGCAGCACAACCACCCAGGCGGCAGCAGCCCGTTCGGGCTGGCCATCCTGGACTGGATGCTGCCGGGCATGAACGGCATCGACGCCGCCGCCCGCATTCGCGCGGTGGAAGCCACCCGCAAGCTGCCCATCGTGGTGATCAGCGCCTATGCCGGCAAGGAGGAGGAAGCCCGCTGCGAGGAGATCGGAGTCAACGTCTTCCTGCCCAAGCCGATCACCGCCTCGGCGCTCTTCGACGCGATCGTCCAGGCCCAGGGCGCCCGGGTCCATGCCGCCCGCCGATCTCTTGACGTGCCTCTGGAGAAGGAGTTCGCGGGTGTCCGGGTACTGCTCGCCGAGGACAACGAGGCCAACCAGATGGTGGCGGAGGAACTGTTATCACGGCTGGGCATCGAACTCGACATCGCCGCGGATGGCCGAATAGCGGTCGACATGGCCAGGAAGAACATTGGTCGCTATGCGGCCGTTCTGATGGATATGCAGATGCCGCACATGGACGGGCTGGAGGCGACGCGGGTGCTGCGGATGGATCCCTCCTTCAAGGAACTGCCCATCATCGCATTGACCGCCAATGCCATGAAGCAGGATCTCGATGCGTGCCTGGCCGCGGGGATGAACGATCACATCACCAAGCCCATCGATCGGGCGGTGATGCTGACAACGCTTCGCCGCTGGCTGCCTCGTTCCACGGTCGCCACGCCCGCGGGTGTCGGGGCTGGACCGCCGCAGGACGTCGATTCAGGACCAGCGAATCCCGCGGCCGAAGGCGATCCGCCGAAGCTCGAAGGCATCGAGGTCGAGGCCGCGCTCCGCCGGCTCGGCCTGGGCTTTGACAGCCTGCGCCGCATGCTGATTCGCTTTGCCGACGGGCAGGGCAAGACCCTTGAGGAGCTTCGCGAGGCCGTCACCGCCGGGGCCGCAGACGAGGTGGCCCGGCTGGCCCACGCGATCGCCGGAGCGGCGGGAAACCTTGGTGCCGATATGCTGCGGGCTGCCGCCAAGGCTCTCGAGCATGCCGGCCGCGAGGGGGGTGGCGATCTTCACCAGCTCCTTGAAGTGGTCAATGAGCGGGCTGTCGTGGTCTTCCGCTCGATCGGGACCCTGCGCGGCAGTCCAGTTGAGCAGTCTGCCGCAAGGGCTCAGCCGATGGAGCCCTCTCAAATTCGAGGAGGTCTGGAGCGGCTGGGCATCGCACTCGACAACTCTGATCCATCAGCCGTTGCGGAAGCCATCGCTGAGCTTGTCGGATGGGAGAGCCCGCCTGAAGTCGCAGCAGACCTGAATCGCGTTCGTGACCTGGTGGACAATTACGAGTACGACCAGGCCGCGGCCGTTGCTGCCCGAGTCCGGGAAGTTTGGGAGCGGGAGGTGATGTCTTGATAGAACTCTCCGAATGCCGCGTGCTGATCGTCGACGACGTGAAGGCAAACGTGGACGTGCTGGTGGAGGCGCTGCGCGAGGATCACAAGCTCAGTGTCGCCCTGGACGGTGAGCGGGCCCTGCGCAGCGTGGAGAAGTCTCCGCCGGACCTCGTGCTGCTGGATATCGTGATGCCGGGGATGGATGGGTACGAGGTCTGCCGTCGACTGCGGTCGTCGCCGCTCACGCGGGAGATCCCGGTCATGTTCCTCAGTTCGCTCGACGAGGTGAAGAACAAGGCGCTGGGCTTCGAGGTCGGGGGGAACGACTACCTGACCAAGCCGTTCGAGGTGCTTGAGGTCAAGGCCCGGGTGCGATCTCTGCTCAAGGCCAAGGCCTATTCCGACGCGGTCAAGGAGAAGATGGCCGCCGAGTTAAGCATCGCCCGCGATATCCAGATGGGCATCCTGCCCTCCGACGTGAAGACCCGGGTACAGGATACGCACCTGGAGGTTCACGCCATCCTCGAGGCCGCCCGGGAAGTCGGGGGCGATCTCTTCGAGGTTCTGCAACTCGAGGACGGGCGCGTGCTGGTGGCGGTCGGGGATGTCTCCGGCAAGGGAATCCCCGCGGCGCTGTTCATGGCCGTGACCACGACGCTGCTGCGGACCATGGCCCGATACTACAGCACGCCGGACGAGATCCTGGTGCAGGTCAACGAGTCGCTGGTGGCCCAGAACCCGCGCGGCATGTTCGTCACGCTGGTCTGCCTGGTGTACGACCCGAAGACCGGCCTGGTGACCTGCGCGAACGCGGGGCATCCCTCGCCGGTGCTCCTGCGCCCGGGCGCCGAGCCGGATCTGGTTCTGCACAACGGAGCGATGATTCTCGGCGTGGCCCCCGGTCTGGAAGTGGAGCTCGGCACGCTCGAGCTTCGGCCGGGCGACACCCTGGTGCTGTATACCGATGGAGTGACGGAGGCGTTCAACGCGGCGGGCGAGGCGCTCGACGATCCGAAGCTGCTGGCCTGCCTGCGAGACGCGTCCGCATGGCCCGCCGACCAGGTCGCCAAGACCGTGCTGGCCTCGGTGCGCGGCCACGCGGGCGATCATCCTCAGTCGGACGACATCACGGTGCTGACCATCCAGCGGCGTCCATAAGCCGCGATATCCCGGGGCGGCTGACCAAACCCAGACAGTCCGGCAGGTGTGCTCGATTGAGGATTGTGGCCTTTACCGGCCGCTCGTCGTAGAGTGGCGGGCAACATGTCCTGACGGACGGTTCGGAGCATGCCCATGGACTTCGACCGAGTATTGCGATTCGCCCTGGATCACGGCGCCTCGGACATTCACCTGCAGGCGGACGCGCCGCCGATGCTGCGGCTGGGCGGGCACATCCGAGTCATCGAGGGGGAACAGGTGACCGAGGAGGCCATGCAGTCCTTCCTCCAGCACATCGTTCCCCGGCATCTGGCGGAGGATCTGGCCGGGGCGGCGGTACGCGGCCTGGATTTTTCCCACGCCCTGCCCTCGGGCGAACGATTCCGCTGCAGCGCCTTCCGCACCCTCGGGCGGTTCGGCATGACCATGCGGGCCATCCGCACGGACATTCCCTCCATTGAGGCCCTCAACCTGCCCCAGGTGATCCACGACATCGCCCTGGCCCGCCGGGGACTGACCCTGGTCACCGGCACGACCGGCAGCGGCAAGAGTACTACGCTGGCCTCCATGATCGACCTGATCAACACCAGGTACCGGACCAAGATCATCACCGTCGAAGACCCGGTGGAGTATCTGCACGCCAACAAGAAGGCCCTGGTGTCGCAGATCGAGGTGGGTGCCGACACGAGTTCCTTCGACCAGGCCCTCCGGCAGGCTCTGCGCCAGGATCCTGATGTCATCCTCGTCGGCGAGTTGCGCGACGTGGAGACGCTGCGCATCGCCCTGCGAGCCGCGGACACCGGCCACCAGGTGTTCTCCACAGTCCACAGTGCCAATGCCCCCCAGACCATCGAGCGCATCATCGCCATGTTCCCGTCCAACGAGCATCAACTGCTGCTCTCGCAGCTGGCCGGATCGATCGAGGCCATCATTTCCCAGCGACTGATTGTCGGGTATGACGAGAAGCGCCTGCCCGCCATCGAGATTCTGCGTGGAGGCCCGGTGTCCGCGAAGTTTATTCTCGAGGGCAGGCTGGAGGAGCTGGCAGCTTACGTTCAGACCGGCGAGTCCGGCATGCAGAGCTTCGACCAGCACCTGCTGGCCATGTACCAGAAGGAACAGATCAGCGGAACCGAAGCCCTGCGCTGGGCCACCAACCCCGAGGCTTTGGCCACGGCCATGCGCGGCATCAAGCGCCTCGGAGGCATCGCATCGCGATGATACGCCTGTTGGAGAATCCCATGCCCGAGTCGAACACCACCACCGTCGAGGTTCATCCGCGCGTCGTGGTGGTTTCCCTGACCGCGGAACGTCTTGATGAAACCAACCTGCCCGCGGTCCGGGCGGAAGTCTCGGCCGCCGGGTCGGCATCGCCCGATCTGCCTGTGGCATTGGACATGAGCCGGGTCGGCTTCATTCCCAGCTTCTCGCTCGCCGGACTGATCCAGCTCGCACAGGTGTTCAAGGCCCGTGACCAGCGCCTGGTGCTCACCGGCCTCCAGCCCGCCATCAGGCAGGTCATGACCATCACCCGGCTCGATCGCCTGTTCGAGATTCGGGATGATATCAGCATGCTGCTGGGTTCTGCATAGAGTGTCGAGCGATTGATCGTGTTCGGTGCCGACAGATTGGGGATGCATGCCAACTCATCAGCCAGTGGGAGTGGATCGTGCGGGCAGTGGTAGCAACAAAGGCTTCAGGCTTCACGACATTGGCGTGTTCCGTAGTCAGCGAAAGCATAATTCGTCCCTAAATCCACGACCTTTGGCCGTGTGACCCGACGAGCTTCGGAGCGATCCGTGGTTTACGAGCGCTGTGAAGCGCGTAGGTTCTCCTTCCGGGAACGCCCCGTTGGGCAGAAGGAGAACCA
>CAYVVX010000113.1:0-6199 GCA_964455315.1 uncultured Planctomycetales bacterium
GCGGGCAGGTGGTGCTGCTCGATTTCTGGACCTACTGCTGCATCAACTGCATGCATGTCTTTCCGGACCTGCGCTACCTGGAGGAGAAGTACGCCGATCAGCCGTTCGTGGTCATCGGCGTCCACTCCGGCAAGTTCGACCAGGAGAAGGATCCCGCCAACATCCGCCAGGCGGTGCTGCGGCACAACATCGCCCATCCGGTGGCCGTGGACAGCGACTTCCAGGTGTGGAACGGATTCGGCGTCCGGGCATGGCCTACGCTGGTGCTCATTGACCCGGAGGGCTACGCCGTGGGCATGGTCTCGGGAGAGGGGCATCGCGAAGTGCTCGACAAGGCCATCGCCGAGCTGCTCGACAAGCACAAGGCCAAGGGGACGCTGGCCAGGCCGATGAAGTTCAGGACCGAGCGCGACCGCTTCACTTCCGGCGTGCTCGAGTATCCCGGCAAGGTGCTGGGCGACGCGAAAGGCAAGCGGCTGTTCATCGCGGACACGAACCATCATCGCGTGCTGGTGGCGGATCACGACGGCGCGGTGTCTCGCGTGATCGGCGACGGGACCATCGGTCTCCGGGACGGCGCGGCGGGCGAGGCCCGCTTTCACCAGCCGCAGGGCATGGCTTTGACGCCGGACGGCACGACGCTGTATGTCGCCGACACCGAAAACCACGCTCTCCGGGCGATCGACCTGGCGACCGGGGAGGTGCGGACCATCGCGGGAACCGGCACGCAGGCCCACGACTTCAATCCCGACGGCGATGCGCTCAAGACACCGCTCAGTTCGCCATGGGATCTCGCGCTGGAGGGCGATGACCTGTATATCGCCGGGGCCGGCACGCACCAGATCTGGCGGCTGGATCTCGCCCAGAACCGCGTCACCCGGTTCGCCGGGACCGGACGCGAGGCGCGGATCGACGGGCCGAATCGCAACGCCGCCTTCGCCCAGCCTTCCGGGCTCGCCTCCGACGGCCAGCGCCTCTACGTCGCCGACTCGGAGATATCCACGATTCGCACCGTCGAACTCTCGCGAACGGGCTCGACCGGCACGCTGGCCGGCAGCGGCGGGCTGTTCGACTTCGGGCACGTCGACGGCCCCGGCGGCCAGGCCCGTTTCCAGCATCCGCTGGGCGTGGCCCTGCACGGTGACACCCTCTTCGTGGCCGACACCTTCAACCACCTGATCCGGACGATCGCCCTGCCCGGCGCCGAGGTTTCCACCTGGCTCGGCACCGGCAAGCCGGACGAAGGCACACCCGAGCGCATCGGCCTGTTCGAGCCGGGCGGACTCTCGGTGGCGGGCGACACGCTCTACATCGCTGACACCAATCATCATCGCATCGTCGCGGTCGACATCGCCACGAAGAAGGTTCGCGTGCTGGACGTGCGGCTGCCCAAGCCTTAACTTCGCGGGCCGAAACGGCTTGTGGAGTGCTGCTGATGCGCATGTGCCTGCCCGGGTTGACCTGTCTGTTCCTCGCCGGATGCGGGCTGGACGGTTCACGATCCTCGACGCCGATGATGCCACGAATCCACGGGCCCTGGTGGCAGGTGGCGGGGAATCCCGACCTTGGCGACCTGACCGGCCCACCCATCGACCACCCCGAGCACATCCAGCAACCGGTCGATTTCTCCGTCTGGCAGGCCGCCGACGGCACCTGGCAGCTCTGGTCGTGCATCCGGAGCACGAAGGAGGCCGGCCACACGCGGCTGTTTCATCGCTGGCAGGGAAGGAGCCTCTCGCAGCGCGACTGGATGCCGATGGGCATCGCCATGCGGGCGGACTTGCGGTACGAGGCCAGCCCCGGCGGCCTGCAGGCCCCGCACGTCATCGACATCTCCGATCGCACCGCATTCGCGGGCACGCTGGACGCCGTCCCGGCTACGTGGAACTACCTGATGTTCTACGGCGACTGGGACAACATGATGATCCAGGGCAGTGCCGACGGAAAGTCGTTCGAGCGCTGGCTTTACCCCAACGGTTCACCGGCCATGTTCACCGAAGGCGAGGGCGTCAACACGCGCGATCCGATGGCGCTTCTGATCGGCGACACCTGGCACGTGTACTACACCGCGTATCCCAAGGTGAACGGCACGCCCACCGGCGCGCTGTTCGGCCGGACGTCGAAGGATCTGCGGGCGTGGAGCGAATCGAAGATCGTCGCCCGCGGCGGGCTGACCGGCACCAGCCCGTATTCCTGCGAATGCCCGCACGTGGTCCAGGTGGGCGGCGACTTCTACCTCTTCCGCACCCAGCGCTACGCCGGCCCGCCGACCACCAGCGTTTTCCGCTCCGGCAACCCGCTCGACTTCGGCATCGACGACCATGCCGATGAGAAGTTCGTCGGCCTGCTGGAGGTCGCTGCTCCGGAGATTGTCCGGTACGAGGGCCGCGACTATATTGCCGCCCTGACGCCCGACATCCAGGGCATCCGTATCGCCCGGCTGGCATGGCTGCCGGATGGGGCGCGGTCGAATCACGAAGAATCGAATTGAACCACGGAGACACAGAGGGCACAGAGAAGAGGAATAACCGCAGAGACGCGAAGAACGCAAAGAATCGGGAACATGAGGAAAACAGGAATGCAGGACGGGGGCATTCAAGACATCCTGATCCCCAACCATTCACGCTTTCCGGGCATCGCACGAATTCCATTGCTGTCTTCCTTGCGGCCTTTGCGTCTTTGCGGTTCAACCCCTGCCCTGGTCCTCTCCGTGCCCTCCGTGCCTCCGTGGTTCCAAAGGTATTTGGAGGCTTGAATGTCCCGCTTCAATGGACTTGGACTGCACCTGGGCAACATCTCCCGCCTGTCATCTGCGAAGACGCGCTCGATCAGCGCCGAGAACCTGACCGGGGAGAAGGGCAAGGGCGGCACCGCGACGAAGGGCATCAGCGACCACGCCACGCGCGAGCTGGGGCTTGGCTGGAAGGTCTCTCCCGCCATAGCGGTGAAGGCCGGCGAAACCCGCGAGATCGCCGACATCGCCGGGCCCGGCGCGATTCAGCAGATCTGGTTCACGCCCACCGGACCCTGGCGGCAGCAGATCCTGCGCATCTACTGGGATGATCAGACCCAGCCGTCGGTCGAGTGCCCCATCGGCGACTTCTTCGCCTGCGGCTGGCAGAAGTACGCCCACGTGAACTCGCTGCCCGTCTGCGTGAACCCCGGCAGCGCCTTCAACTGCTACTGGGAGATGCCCTTCCGCAAGCGCTGCCGCATCACCTTCACCAATATCGATGAGAAGGAGATGGTCCTCTTCTACCAGATCAACTACACCCTCACCGAGGTTCCCGAGGATTGCGCCTACTTCCATGCCCAGTTCCGCCGCGTCAATCCCCTGCCCTACAAGGAGGTCTTTACCATCCTGGACGGGATCAAGGGAGCCGGACAGTACGTGGGCACCTACATGGCCTGGGGCTCGAACAACAACGGCTGGTGGGGTGAGGGGGAGATCAAGTTCTACATGGATGGTGATATTCCCGCGAATGTCTCCACCCATGACGGCGTGGCCGAGCACGGCGGCAAGTACTACCCGACCATCTGCGGTACCGGCACCGAGGATTACTTCTGCGGCTCCTACTGCTTCCTGACCAACGAGGGCATCGGCGACCAGAAGGACGGCAAGGGGGAGCAGTACCGCGAGTACACCACCCCTTACGCCGGCATGCCCCAGGTGCTCCGGCCGGACGGCGTCTACCAGGCCAACACCCGCTTCGGATTGTACCGCTGGCACATCATGGATCCGGTGCGTTTCGAGAACGATCTGCGCGTGACCATGCAGGCGATCGGCTGGCGCAGCCACGGGCGATACCTGCCGCTGCAGGACGACATCGCCTCGGTCGCCTTCTGGTACCAGACGCTGCCCACGGCACCGTTCCCGACCCTGCCGGACAAGGACTACCTGGAGGTCATCTGACCGCTGACCGTGGAAGCCGCCGACCCATGCAGACGCTGCGCGACTTGAGTGAGGCCCGCTTTTCCGGTGTCCTGCTGGTCATCGGCAACTTCGATGGCGTGCATCGCGGCCACCAGGCGCTGCTTCGCGCCGGGCGGCACCGCGCGGACGCCGCAGGGACGAAGCTCGTGGTCATGACCTTCGATCCGCACCCGTCGGCGATCCTGGCCCCTGATCGCGTCCCCCCGACGCTCACACCGCTGCCGGAGAAGGAGAGGCTGATCGCGGAGCACGGCGCGGACGTTCTCGTCGTGGTGCGGAGCGACCCCGGCTTCTTCGCCCTGGCCGCGGAGGACTTCATCACCGACATCATCATGGAACGGTTCGCCCCGGTGGCCATGGTCGAGGGGCATTCGTTTCGCTTCGGGCACCGCCGGGGAGGCGACGTGGACACGCTCCGCGCCGCCGGGGCCAGGCTGGGCTTCGAGGTCGAGGTTGTCGAGCCAATCCGCATCGCCCTGGGCGGGCATCCCGACGCGATCATCTCCAGTTCGCTGGTCCGCAACCTGCTCGACTCCGGCTCGGTGGATCAGGCCGCTCAATGCCTGGGACGATCCTATGCGCTGATCGGCATGGTCGCGCGGGGCCAGGAACGCGGACGAACCATCGGCTTCCCCACCGCCAATCTTGCCGTCGCCGGACAGCTTGTCCCCGCCGAAGGCGTCTATGCGGGTAGAGCCATCACTGCCGCAGGTACCCATGCCGCCGCGATCAGCATCGGGCGCAACCTCACTTTCGGCCAGGCTCCCCGCACGGTCGAAGCCCACCTGCTGGATTTCAGCGGCGACCTCTACGACCGCCCCATCCGCCTCGAATTCCTTGACTGGCTCCGGAGTCATGAGCGGTTCGAGTCCGCCGGGGCGTTGCGCGAGCAGATTCAGCGCGATGTGGCCGCTACCCGCAGCGCGATCCAGTAATCGCGAATTGTGCCCTTCAATGAGCTTGCTCGCCCGATGGAGCATCGGCGCCGGCCGGCCCGCCTGGCGGCTGGAATACCAGTTCGGCCACCTCGAGCCAACCGCTCTTCTCCGGCGCGGTCGGCGAGGCGTGCCGGGCACCGCTGACCCGGAAGAGGTAGTACCTGCCATCGTCGATGACGATCTCGGGGGCATGCACATCAGGCAGCGCGGCGAACCACTGCTCGCGTCCGGACGGGAAGCGGTCCGGCCTCTGCGAACACAGCACCACGGTCAGCGTTCCATCCCCCTGCCTGCGATGGCGGATGAAGAGGTAGAAGCCCTCCGGTCTCTGCACGACGAACGGCGACTCCAGGTAGCTGTGCGTGGCCGGCCGGGCGGTGTCCACGTGGACAATCGTCGCGTCTTCCCAGTTGATCAGATCCCGTGACCGCCGCAGCAGAATGCAACTGCGCTCGAGCCCGTCGACAGGGGCTAACTGGCAGTAGTACATGTGGTATACGTTGTCGACGCTGACAATGCAGACATCGCGGGCATCGTTCTCCGCAAAGACAGTTTCTCCCAGGCCGATCCATTCATCGGGATGCGCCGATTGCAGGTGCAGAATCGTTCCGGGGGGACGACGATAGAACAGGTGGTAGATGCCGTCTCGGCACACCACGAACGGAGCATGTTTCTGAGGCGCCGCGGGCCGCGCGGGGGTTTCCTGAAGAATCGGGCTCCGCATGACGAACGGCGAGCGCAGATCCACGCCGGTCCAGTGAAACAGGCTCCGCTCGCTCTGCCAGGTGCCGGTGCCCATGATGCCCAGCGCGTGCCACTGACCATCGGCGGCCTGGAAAACGCAGAAGTCGTTGAGGTGATGATCGGGATCGTCGATGAGGCGGTACCACGGCGATGCGATCACGGGGGTGTGGGCCGGGCTGATCCGATCGGCCAGCTCAAGCCCCTCATGCCGACAACCTGCCGCAAGAAGCATCAGCCCGATACCCGGCCATCTCCTCGACATGCCATCACCTCTCTGGGGAAGCGGCTACGTCCGCCGGGGAACTCACATGAACCGCAGCGTGCCAAAGTGCTCGGGCCGGTGGAAGTCGGGCTCTGGAACCAGGATCGGTGCCCAGGTTATCCAGTGGGGGTGAGAGGTTCCGTCGGCGCATTTCTGCAGGTTCGCCCGCCAGGTGACGCCCGCCGCCGGAGCAACCGCCCGCGGGCAGTAGCGCCGGATCAATCCCATCGGCACGCGGAAGGCCAGCCGCCACTCGACCTGTTCGACGATCTCGGGCTCGATTCGCTCGGGCATGCTGGTCGCGACGTACACCGACTGCAA
>CAYVVX010000113.1:6209-8715 GCA_964455315.1 uncultured Planctomycetales bacterium
GGCCATGGGCCCGCGCCGCCGCGACCGCCCGCTCCGCATCGGACACGCTGACCGGACTCACGCGCGGCTTCTCCTGGTAGCGGAAGAGCATCTTCCCGCCCGCGTTCATCTCCAGGTTGAAGTATCCGCGCGAGGGATCGTCATGCGGCGTGAAAAAGAGCTCCACGCAACTGTCCCGCCACACGGGATCCTGGTGCTTCTCGGCCACCGCCCGCACATAGCGATCCTGAACCCGAAATACCCCCCCGATGCCGTCGTCATCGTAGCCCAGGCGGAACTCCGTCCGGGGCTGATGCACCGGGGGTGAGCCCATGACTGAACATACACTTCCAACCGTACCGCCCCCCCAGACGGAATCCTCCAGGCTTGTGTCTGCCCGTAAAGTGGAGATGGGCGTCCGATACACCTCGTATACCATGAGATTCACCTGTAAGTCTTTGGTACAACAGGCCTAACCGATCGACCTGCGGATTCGGAACAGTGCCCCCCGCCAACCCGCGCGGGCGGGGCCGTATCAAGTGATGCTGCATCGTGACTGACTACATCAATGCAGCCCCCGGATGAATCATCGATGGCTCAAGCCGATGGGATGATCCCCAGGTAGCGGGTGCCGAGTCCATTGGAATCGACGATTTTATCCTTGTCCACTGGACATCCACTCTGCAGAAGATAAAATGTTGCCCGGTTGGTTCGACGAACGAGTTCGGGAACGTGATTGTCTGTTGCACATCCGACCGCTATCTCAGTCGCCTTCCTACCAGTTATCTGGCCGAATTCCAGGCCACTTTCGCAGGGATCCCGAAAGATTGAGACAAGGGTCCGAAGATGCCCCTCGCACAGGAGAAATGAATCGATGGGCAAGAAGTTGTATGTCGGTAACCTGGCTTACTCTGTGACCAGTTCCGAGCTCCAGCAGCTTTTTGGCGAGTTCGGCACCGTGCGCAGCGCCCAGGTCATCGAGGACCGCGAGACCGGTCGGAGCAAAGGTTTCGGTTTTGTTGAGATGGAGTCGGACGATGAGGCTGCGGCCGCCATCTCCGCGCTCAACGGCAAGTCCCACGACAACCGCGTTCTCACCGTGAACGAAGCCCGTCCGCGCGAGAGCCACGGCGGCGGCGGCCGTGGTGGCTACGGCGGGGGTGGCGGCGGCCGCGGTGGTTACGGCGGTGGCGGGGGTGGCGGTGGCTACGGCGGCGGCGGTGGTGGCCGCGGCGGCCGTTATTGAGACTGGCGTCACCGTGATCCCGGCTGGCCTGCTGCCTGCCGCTTCAGTCATGGACTGAACCAACTCGCTCTCCACCGACCCCAGAACAAACGCCGGCGGGAGGTCATGCCCATATGACCTCCCGCCGGCCGTTTTACCACGTCTCATGGCCCCTGACCGCCGGCTCCCGGTTGGCCGGCGAGCGAACGATTCTCAGATCGATGTTCGTCGCCGGCGACGCAGCATCGCCACCCCGCCGAGAACCGCCAGTACACCGGCCGTCGGCTCGGGCGTGATGGTGATCCTCGCCACCTGGTAGCCCGAGGCGGTGAAGTCGGCATTGGCGAACATGGCGTCGTCCAGGATGCCGCCGCTGCCGAGGGGCTTGAACCCACCGTGAAGCGCCACCGTCCCGTTCTGATCCGGGCCGGTGTTGGGCGCCGCCTGCCCGAAAAACGCCGTATCAGCCGGCGCCTCGGTGTTCATCTCCGTGCCCGCGTCCAGCACCATGGAGCCCAGGACGATGAAATCGGCGCCGAGGAAGTTGCCGCCCGCGTCGAAGATCTGGAACGCCAGCGGGTTGCCGTTGCCGATGAAGGCATCGTTGCTGGGGATGACCATCGAGGCGTAGCTGAAGTAGCGGCTCGATGCCAGGCTGCCGTCCAGGCTGAAGTTCATGGAGGCGACTTCACCCGGATCGATGGGGCCGTTGGCCGCACCGCCGGGGCCGATGATGGTGCCGTCGACCGTGCCCGCGCCGCTGCCGAGGAAATCCGCGGAGAGCGGTGCGGTCATGCCGTCCTCGGCCAGGCGCTCCAGGGCCGGTGAGGCGGGCGGCGCCATCGGGCCGGTGTCGTAGAGGTCGAAGCTTCCATCGTGAAAGCCGACCCACACGGGGGTAATGAATGTGCCTCCGGCCGGGGAGAGGTTCTCGACCCGTACGGTGACATCGATTGCCGAGGCGGCCGCCGGCCAGACGGCCAGCGCGGCCGCCACGGACGCTCCGCGACTCCACCTGCGAATGGTTTTTGCCTGCATGGGTGTCTCCTTCCTGTTCATCGAGGCGGTTCCCTCACGCGCGCAGCACCTCCGCGGCGACCACTGGGACGCCTGAACAAGCGAAGGTGTCGCGGTTGATGGCTGATCCGCCCACCGCCCCATCGGGCCGGGTCAGCTCAGGGTATTGGTCGCAGAGATGGAGGAATCCTGACCGGTCATCTCATGGAATTGGCGGGAAGCTGGCTGGCAGGATGGATTCGCCTGGACGCAGGGTTGAACGTGGGAGGTATCACATCACCGAGA
>CAYVVX010000113.1:8725-11061 GCA_964455315.1 uncultured Planctomycetales bacterium
AGATTGCGGCAAGCTGATCGAAGAGTAGCCGGGCAGTCGATTCACTTCTCGCCGTGAGGCTCGGCAAGCCGCCGCTGGATCGCCTGGCGGCTGGCCGCCGGCAGGACAACGTCATCCGGCGCGGGAGCTTCACCCATGCGGAGGAGGGTCTCCCGCGTCGCCTGGATGTGCCGCCGGAAGCGCCGGCACGCCTTGCAGTACAGCAGGTGCAGGTTCAGCGCGAACCGTTCGCCTCTGGACAACGGGCGGTCCAGTTCCTGCGAAGCCAATCGGGTGATCTCCTCGCAGGAGGCACTCAGCAGTTTAAACCAGCCCATGCGCTCCACCGCCATCTCCTCAAGCCTTTCGCCCTTCGCCGAACCCGTGCGCCTCCAGACAATCGCGCAGCCTGAGCCTGGCCCGGTGCAGGCGGGCCCACAGGTTGGTCGGGGTGATCTCCAGCACCTGACAGATCTCCGCGCTGGGCATGCCGTCGATCTCACGAAGCACGAACGGCACCGCCAGGTGGTCCGGTAATCCTCCCAAGCACCGCTCGATGGCCTGTCGCAGTTCGCGCCGCTCCAGCGCCTCCATCGGATCGAGCCGCCAGCGGGACGGCGCCCGCTTCCACAGCCCCCGGGCGTTGAAGAACGCCTCCTGGCCGGATTCCGCGTCCAGCGACGCGGCCGACCGGGCCTGCCGACGAAGCTGGTCCACGATCTTGTGCTTGAGGATACCGGTCAGCCAGGTTGCTTCCGAGGATGCGCCGGCGTAGCTGTTCATCGACTGCAATGCGGCTACCAGCGCTTCCTGCACCGCCTCGGCCGCGGCGTCTTCCCTGCGCAGGCGCAGCAGGGCGAAGCGATACAGCGCGTCACCGTGGCGTTCCAGCCATTGCCCGGGCTGGATGCGGGCGCGACGGGCGGCGTCGTCGGCGGTGGGATGCGGCTCGGATGCCGTGGCCATGATCCATCGGTTGTACCGCGGCCACCCCCCGGGGGCAACTTGATTCCCGCGACGCCTCCGGTCATCGTGTTCCGCGGGCAGGCGATCTTCGCGCGAAGGCGCGACCGTCCCGGGAACCGCGATCGATGAATCAGTCCTTTGCCATCCGCTCCGCGCGTATCGAGGACGCCGATACCATCTGCCGGTTTTTGCTGGCCATGGCCAGCGAATCGGAACACCGCGCGCTCGACCCGGCGACAGTGCGACGCGGCCTGGCCCGTGTGCTGCTAGATCCGGCCCGGAGTCCCTATCGCGTTGCGGTCAGAGACGGACGCATCGTGGGACAACTGATGCTGACCAGGGAATGGAGCGACTGGCAGGCGGGATGGTACTGGTGGATTCAATCCGTCTACGTCGCGCCGGAGTTCCGGGGAGAAGGCGTGTTCCAGGCGCTCTACCGGCACGTGCTGGAGGAAGCACGGGCCAGTGGCGAGGTGTGCGGGCTGCGCCTCTACGTCGAGCGGGACAATGCCCGGGCCATGCGCGCCTACGAGCGGCTGGGCATGACCCTGACGCCTTATGTCATGTACGAGGTGAGCGACCTGGCGGACGCCGACACTCCCTGAGCCGTCATCCCAGCTTCGTGGTCCACACCGCGGGCGGCTCGATGGTGTCCGCCGGGCGGCGTCCCGCGTCCGCACGGCCACTGCCGGCCAGCCGCGAAATGGCCCGGACCTCCATGTCGTGCTCACAGGTGATCTGGCAGCTCAGCCTGAGCCCGGCGGTGGCATTGAGCCCGCGGGCGGCAAGAATGGCCTTCTCCGCCTCGGTGATCCGTTCCGGCTCGCCGCTGACGAACTCCACCCGGCAGGTGGTACAGCGAGCCGCGCCACCGCAGGCATGGAGCTGGTCGATGCCGGCCTCATCCTTCAGGGCCAGCACCAGGCGCTTGCCCTCGGGAACCTCGAACGAACCGATGCTTTCAATGGTGATTTTGGCCATACCGGCAGTGTAGGCGTGGCCGACGTTGTCAGCAAGCCGCCAACGCCGATCGGCTGATGCGCTCCGCCGCGGATCGCGCGGTGACCGTTGACCTGACCCCATCGGCAGGGTATGGAATGGTCTTACTCGGAGGGGGCGCGTGCCTCCACTCGACGGGCCAAGTCAGGCCGGCCCCATCTCAGGGCCCGGTCGTTCGGAAGGACAGGATGATGCGAATTCGGAATGCTGCTTTGATCGTGTCGGCATGCGCGCTGTTGACCAGTCCTGTGCTGGGCGCGGACGACCTGGACCAGGTCATCGAGAAGCTCGCCGCGAAGCACGACAAGTACAAGTCGGTGCAGTTCAAGAACATCACCAAGTCCTCCTTTGAGAGCCAGGGCATCAGCTTCAAGTCCGATGCGGACATGAGC
>CAYVVX010000114.1:0-10411 GCA_964455315.1 uncultured Planctomycetales bacterium
CGATCCCCGCCCACGTTCACGCCAGTCCGCCCACCGCATATTCAAACCGGCGGATTTACAGCATGTTCACGCCGGCGCCGACACGGGCTCGACTTCTGGTTGGGTGGTTACCCGGCTTGTCCCCCAGCGTGGTGTCGTTTCACGAAACCACCAAGTCCAGGCTCGGAATCACCACCAAGCCGCGCTGGCCGTTCTTGTGGCCAAAGGCCCCGAAGGTATCGAGCGGGGCATCCGGCCAATGCCGCCGACCTTCGTGATCGACGCCATTCGTCCACCAGAGATAACTGTAGCTGCCCAGGTGGTCGGTCTGGTCATCGGAGACGGATCTCGAGCCGAGCGTGCGTTGACCGGGGCACATTTCAACAGGCTGAGCCTTGGTTCGGGGAATTGCGTTCGGCAAAGGTGAGCCGATCGCGAGGGATACGTGCGCCGGACTGAGGAACTGCCTGCCCTTCCACCTTCCACCGTGCAGGTGCAGGAGGCCGAAACGGGCCAAGTCACGTACCGAAATGGCCAGGCGTCCCGGGCGGTCGTTCTTGTCGAACGCCAGAAACGCTGGCTCGTCCTCGCATTGCAGTGGCCCGGTCAACAGGGGATGCAGCACCCGCCCGTCCACCTGCTCCTGCACGGTGGAAGGTGGAAGGGCAGGCAGTTCCTCAGTCCGGCGCACGTATCCCACGCGGATCATGCGCGGCAAGTGGATGCTGCCATCCGCGGAGATCACCATCGCCGAGGTGCTCAGGAGCCGGGGTTACGCCACGGCCTGCATCGGCAAGTGGGATCTCTCCGGGCGGAGGTACCTGGAAGGCATGCTGCCGACCGACCAGGGCTTCGATTACTACTTCGGTCCGCTGGGGGCCAATGATCGCGGATCGGTCGGGCTCTTTGAGAACCGGGAGAGCCGCGGATCAACCGAGGACATGGGCAGTCTCACCCGGATGTATACGGACAAGGCCATCGCGTACATCAGGGAACACAAGGACGGGCCCTTCTTTCTGTATCTTGCCCACACCATGCCGCATGTGATCATGGGGGCCTCGGAGCAGTTTCGCGGCAAGTCGCAGCGCGGCCTGTACGGGGATGTCATCGAGGAGATCGACTGGAACGTGGGGCGCATCCTGGATGCGGTCAGGGAATGGGGACTGGACGAGAGCACGTACGTCATGTTCACCAGCGACAACGGCCCCTGGCTGTCAAAGCGGGAGATGGGCGGGTCGGCAATACCTCTGCGGGGAGGCAAGGGGTCAGCGTGGGAAGGCGGTTTCCGCGTCCCCTGCATCATGCGGGCGCCGGGCCGGATCCCCGCTGGAAGAGCGAGCAACGAACTGGTCACCACGCTGGATATGCTGCCGACCCTGGCCCGGCTCGCCGGCGCGAAGACCCCGCAGGATCGCGTGATCGACGGGAAGGACCAGAGCCGCCTGATCACCGGCCAGTCGGACCACAGCGCCCGGGAGACCTTCTACTACTACGTGCGGGATGATCTGCATGCCGTGCGCCATGGCAAGTGGAAACTGGCCCTGCCGGACAGGAAGGCATTCCACGACTACGCCGGGGATGCGGTTCCGGTCAGCGCACCGCAGCTCTACGACCTGGAAGCCGACATCTCGGAAGAGATCGACCTGGCGGACCGGCATCCCGACATCGTCGGAAAGCTTTTGGCAACGGCCGCACACGCGCGCGAGGACATCGGGGACGTCAGCAGGATCGGCAGAAACGCCCGCGCGGTGGAGGTTCCGCCGGATCAGTAGCAGGTGCCCAGTAAATCCCCCGTCTGTCCACCGGCTCGCCAACCCGCCTCCGGGACACCGGGCGTGCCGCTGGCGGTTGAAACCTGCCGATCACTGGGCCGGGGTCTGCGGATACCCGTCATGGACTTCCCAGAAGCTGTTCTGCCGCTTGAGCAGCGGCCGGCCATGCTCCGCTCCCGGCGGCAGGTTGTCACGAAGCAGGAGGATGAGATCCGAGCTGACCGCCGGGTTGTCGTGAAAGTAGCTGTGCCCGATGAAGTTTGATCGCACCTGCGCGTCGATCAACTGCATCTGGGGTACCGCCTCCAACGCCTTCTGCTGCTCGGGGGTGAGGTCGGTCCAGCGGAGTTGCCCGATGCGGCGGGCGCTGCCAAACAGCACGTCGGCAATCCCGATCGCGCGATCCGTCTTGGAAACATAGACGGTCATCCGCTCCGGAATCAGCGGGACCAGTTCCGCGGTGATGCGCTGGCTGGTGACCTCAAAGTCCAGATCGGCCGCGGCCAGGACGAGATTGCCCAGCTTGAGTTCAGCGCGGGTCTGCTTCCCTGCGGCCCGGCATTCGAGGTTGATTTCACGGAGTGCCGTGGTCAGAACGTCCGTGCCCCGGCTGTGCGCGATCAGGTGGAGCTTCTTGAGATCCGGGCAGGAGGCGATCGTGCGCAGGAAGTGCCTGAGATGGTATCCCGTGAACTGGCCGGACTCGCTGTCGCGCATGTAGCCGGCCATCGCGCCGTCCGGGGCGCCCGCGGGCCAGGTGTAGATGACGGGGACGCCGGTGCGTCCCATGAAGTGCCAAAGCTCCGCCATGACGTAAGCGGCATCCTCGAAGGTGTCGCTGTACCCGTGAATGAAAACGTACGCCTCTGGCCGGGAAGTCTTCGCCAGCCGATCCGAAAGCAGGGCGGTCAACTGGTTCTCGGTCTCGGTTCGCCTGGCGATCGCCTCCGGACTCTCCACGAAAGTGTCATCACGGAAGGCGGAGAGATCCGGCACCGCGGCGAAGCGCCCGAGTTCCTGAATCTCCCCCACGGTCAGCGGCAGGCTCCTGCTCCGCCGCTGGGTCCGGCTCTCGCGAACCAGTTCGTCCCAGGACAGGTCGTGGCCGATCTCGACATCGCAGACGCCGAAAGCCAGCGACTTGGATCGCTCCCATCCGTACCGGAACCCGCGCTTCCTGTCCTGCACCGGCACCCGGTCGGTCGCGTAGACCACCTCGACGTGGTTGCTTTGCAGGGCCGGGGGGACGGCCACGAAGGGGTTGGTCTCCGACTTCGCGTACAGGTTGGGCGTCGGCATCAACTCCTCCCGCTGGCAGCCGGCCAGCAGGGCGCCACTGCCCAGGGCCACGACCGTTATCAGGCGAACCATCGTACCATTCATGGACGTGTCTCCTTCCCGGGCAAGCCTTCCCGGATGCGTTTCGAGAACTCAGGATCCTGGTCCGCCGCCTGGCCGCGGGCGTTGATGTGGCTGCGGGCCTTCAACTCCGCGAACGGCAGGCTCTGGTCCAGCGTGCCGTTCGCATAGGCCAGCTCATCGACGTAGCCGTTGAGTATGAGCTTCCAGCTCCAGACAGACTCGGGCGCATACGGCCTGGTGTGGCCGCGGATGTTGCTCGTGCAGTTGTCCGTGAGGGCGTTGTACCATTCGGCCTGCTGTTTCAGCCGGTTGATGTGTTTCAGGTAATCGAGGAACACATTGTGCAGCGTCTCGGACGAGGGGCGCAGGCGATACAGATACACGTCCTCGCCGCGATAGTTCGTGCGCAGTCGTACCAGGTCACGCTCGTCGGCGACCACGTAGGCCAGCTCGTACTGCTTGAAGAATCCCTTGACGGTGGAGTAGTCCTCGCCCCGCTCCTTTCGCGTCTCGACGGAGATGCACAGATAATCATCCCCATCGAAGCCGAAGCTCACCATGGTGTGGGCGATCATGGGTGAGCCCCAATAGACGAGAAACAGATCCATCGTGCGCAGCTTGTCCAGGTCATAGGTCCGATCGTCATGGTGAACGTCGAAGTCCGTCTCGGATCGATAGTCACAATTGCGAACGTTGTGGATGGTGACCCTGTTTCCCTCGATCGTGGCGTAAGGCAGCACCGCCGTATCCGCCTGCCATTCACGATCATTCGACGGCGGGATGTTCAGCCACCATACCACCAGCAGCGCGAAGACCCCGGCGAACACCAGCAGCCCCCGGCGCCGGGGCCGCAGGAGCAGCAACAGGGCGACAGCCCCGAGCCCGAACACCACGGCGGCGACGGGTCGCAGCCAGGCCGGCAGGTTCGAGTAGTAGATCGCCAGCACTCCCCATCCGATCATGCCCGCCAGCGTACAAATGAGCAGGCCGCGCCCCGCCAGGGCCAGGAGTCTCCTTCGTCGACGCGGGCGGGGCTGACCTTCTTCCGTGGGTGGAATCGCGCTGGTGGTATCCATGATCCGTGTACCTTCGCTGCGGGTCACTTGCCCGCGGGATCGGTGAGCGGGAACCGGGTGTGGCCCCTTCCCGGCGACTGCCGCGAGAACGGGTACGTCAGCGGTGACAACGTGCGCCTGGACGACAGGTCCGAATCATCGATGCGGAACCAGCAACCCGCGTACGACACGCGCACATGCTTGCCGCCCGCTCATCCTCACACGCGTCCAGGCCGGCATGCCCGATTCCGCTCAGTTGCCCACCGAGCTGCCGGAGGTGGATGAGGGCACACCCACGATCCGCACTTCCCGGCACTTGCTGGTCCCGTCGAACCTCAGCACCACATACTTGGCGCCTGTGAACTCGGGGAGCATGGCGACATCGTAGACGCGGAACGTGTCCCGGCTGGCACGATCGCGCAGCATGAGAACCCGCTTCTTGAAGTACTCATGCGACTCCACCTCCTGCGGAGTCTTCCCGTTCACAAGCTCCGTCAGCACCAGCTTGCTGGCGATGTCCTCGCCCCCGCCGGGATCATTCTGGAGCTTGGCCAACGCCACGATCCGGCCATTCTCCGTCTCGACGGCCCAGCGGAACATGTTCAGCAGATCGTCCTTGACAGGATAGGTGGTCAACTGCCGCCCGGTATCGATCTCCTCCAGCGTTCGCAGCGACCTCCCAAAGGCATTGTCCGCCGCTGCCGCCGGCTGGCCGAGCAATTCCTTGGAGTGCTGGGCCATATCCTCATCATTCACCACCTGGCCAACCACCTTGACGCCGATCTTCGCCGCCGTCGAGTACGGGTTGCAGCCCGCGGCAAGCGACATCAGCCCGGCAGCGGCCAGGAACCCGGCAGGAGTCACCATCCTGGCGGTGGAACAGAGCATCCGCATCGCAGTTCTCCCATGTTCATGCTGGATGAATCGTCGCATCAGAGAAATCGTTCCCTGAGCCATCGTCCGATACGCGGCCTCATGACCCCACATTGACGGCCACCACATCACCGCGGAACTCAAAGGGCCGGCCATCCTTGCTGGACTTGAGCCAGACCCGGGCCATGCCGCCGGGGAGGCTGTCATTGCGCCACAGCCTGGCCGAGACACCCTCGCCGTATTCCGGGAAGCTGCCCGCGGCCTGCACGCTGTTCACACGGCAGTTGAAGGCTTTGCCCGCGATGGTGATCGTCTCCGCCGGCAATTCCGAGATCTTCGCGGTCGGGCTGGTCAGCGGATGCTCCGCGGGGTTGATCCGGGCCTCGACCATGAACTGCTGCACACGGGCGGGCTGGCCCTCCGCTCCACCGCTCGGGGTATAGCTGCGCTCGACGAGCAGCCGGTCCTGGTGCTTGGAGACGAGCCTGGCGATCACGCGCACCTGTTCTCGGGCGCCGTCGATCTCCTGGTAACCCTCGATGGTGACCGAGGCTCCCGGGTTGAGCGTCGCCCAGCGCTGGTAATCAGGATTGGGCACCATGGCCGCTGCGGAGGAGGGTTCGCCGCTCCTGGCCATGCCGGCCATGATCAGCGGGGCCATGTAATGCTGCACGAAAGGTGCCTTGAGCGCGTCGGTGTGCCCGCCGAGATCCCCATAGCGGATGAACTCCGGCTTCCAGCCGATGTAGGCCACCTTGGCGTACTGGGCGCGTGTCTCGGCAGATCCGCGGGCTGGCATCCGGAAGCCGCGCAGGCCCGCCGAGGGGACGATGCCGGCCTCGCGGTCGGCGGTCCCCGCCATCGGTACCAGGAACGCCAGGACCGCGTCCTTCTCGGATGTGAACACGTACATGCGGTTCCGCACTTTGCCCAGGGCGCGGGTCAGATCGTAATCCGCGGCGATCGAAGCCCCGCACAGGATGACGTTGTCCACCTGGCAGCTCGCCGGCAGCGCCTCCAGCACGAACACGGTCACCGCGGTCCCCGCGGACAGCCCGATCAGGGTGACCGGGGCTCCGGGGTGTTTCCTGGTGTACTCCTCGATGCGCTCCGCGCACTCCGCCGCCTTGCCCCGCTTGTACTCGACGCTCGAGTCCTGATCGGGGACAACGCCCAGGCCGGTGTTCCAGGTGAAGATCTCGCCGGCACCGGGGTAGCCGGCATCCAGCAGACCCCTCTTCAGGCCGCCGCTCCAGTTGGAAAACACACCACCGCCGCCGGCGCCATCAAGATAGTAGACGTAGCCGTGGTTCATGCGTTCGGCACGGTCCGGCATCTGCTGGCTGCATCCGGCGGCGGCCAGAACGACGCTGATGCCGAGCAGGCTCACCTTGCGTACGGCCGAACCCGGATGGCCCGAAACGACCGGTTGATCTGCGCTCCAGAATCTTATCTGCATCTCATGTGCTCCTGGTCAGAAGTTCATCTGCATTCTCAATCCGTACACGATGGCCACGTCATGGCGCGACGAGCCGCCCGGATCGACGATCACCTGCAGGTCCGGCGTGATGTGGCACCACGGGGTGATCTCGATGTTGTAGTAAGCCTCCACGCCCTGCTCGGAGTTCAGGCCGAAAGCCGGGTTGAGATTGTCGCTGATGTTGGCGAGGTAGTAGCCGACGCCCCAGGTGTCCCGGTCGCGCATCGGGATCGAGCCCTTGCCGCTCACGCCCGTGCTGTAGAACTGTTCAAACAGGTTGGGCTCGCCCCCGTACCCGAACCGGCCGAAGACGCCCACCCCCTGCTCGGGATCGTCGGCCTCGGTGTACAGGAACTGGTCGAAATTGTACCACATCCCCCACGTGTCCGCGGATTTCTCCAGGTCGGTGAGACTGAGGAAGTTCTTGCCGGCTCGAAGCACGCGCGCCCAGCGGGGCAGCAGCCGCCGCGAGACCACGGCTCGTCCGAACACCTGAGGAATCTGAATCCGACCGTCGCCGCTGAGCTCGGCGAAATCACGCGATGTCCAGAACCACCCGAGACGCTGGTGCCCCGTCTTGCCGAAGGGCTTGATCGTGAAATCGTATTCCTGAAGAATTGAATACCAGTCCCGGCCATGGAAGGCGGTGTTGAAGCCGGTCTTGGTGGCCGCCCCGTCCGGGTCGTTGTCGATCACCGCGGTGGCTACCGTGAGCCAGTCGGTCGGTATCCAGATGACACCGCCCAGCATCGCGGTATACGGGGCGCCGTAGAACAGGATCGGATTGACCCGCAACGCCGCATTCATGAACTGGGTTCGCTGATTGCTGGCAAATGCGTTCTGATCTCCCACGGTGGTCCCATCGACCTTACCGGCTACCAGTATAAAGTGTTCGGAGAGGGCCTGCTCGATGAAGAATTCGGAAAGCGTAGTCGTTCCCGGACCGCCGTCACCACCGGCCGGGACGGGGAACAGGCCTTGGTAGTTCGGCGCCATGAGCGAGCCGACCTTCGGGTTGACGTTGTCTCCGATCTTCGTCTCGCCGTGCAGCTTGAGAAGGCCGCCGGGCCACAGCCCCATCCGGGCGGTATCGAGTTTGAAGTAATAGTCGGCCGATCCCGAGTAGCGGAAGGCGTTGTTGGTATCCCTGCCGCCATGAGCGTTGCCCTGGAGGAGCTGGGTCAGGTCGAGGTCGAACAGGAGGCCCTTCTCAGCCAGTTCGGTTCGCGCCCCGCCCCAGTCGCCGGTCAGGTACTTGCGGTGGGCCAGGTCACCCGTGTAATCGGGCAGGGTCGGGATAAGTGAAGGCATGGCGGCCGGTTTCGCGGCCTCCGGGGCGGGCTGGGTGGCCGCGGTCGAGTCCTTCGCCTGGCCCATCGCCAGCGACCCCAAGCCCAGGATGATCGCTGCAATACGACTGGTCATGTCAACTCCTTTCGGTTCATGGCCGTGCGCCCGGGTTCGCCCCCGCGGGGACGTCTCTTCCCTGCTGCTCCCGCCACAACGAGCGGTCCTCTACGCTGTGGCCCATCACGGGCCGGTGCCGTCCGACGACGTCTCCCAGGCCGATGTGTCCCGCATCCGTTGCACTGACACGCCTCGCCACGAAGCCCGCAGCCTACAACCGCGCGGGCTAGATTCACAAGAGGCGCCGGGAACGGTGCGACGCCGGCCTCAAGGCGAACCGGCGTCTGGCGGGCTCACCGGGCTCCGGGCTGCCCTACCTGAGCCATCCGCGCCGATAGAAGAACCAGATCTGGCCCACCACCAGCCCGATCATGAGGGCCAGCACGATGAAATACCCGTATGGCACCCGGGTGATGGGAATGTCGTTGAAATTCATCCCGTAGATGCCCGCGATCAGCGTTGAGGGAAGATAGATCGCCGAAAGCACCGCCAAAACATTGAGGCGGCGGTTGGTCGATTCCTGCAGGTAGTTGAGGCTGACCTGGCGCAGGTCGCGAATCCGGTCCTCCATCCGGACGACGAGCTGCTGGCCGCGCTGCGCGTCTGCGGCCAGGCTGCGCAGCTCCTCGCGCACCGTGGCCAGTTGAAGCGTCTCCGACCGTGCCTCCTGAAGCTCCAGCAGACAGTACAGATAGTCCTCGAGAACGTTGGACAGCCGGGTTGCCCGGCGCTTCAGGGCCAGGATGTCATCCGTGTCGACCTCGCCGGGTATCTGCTCGAGAGTCTCGCTCATGGTGTTCACGTCGGCACGCAGGACGAGATAGTCGGGGACCACCGATCTCAGCATCACCTCGGCAAGATCGAGGGTCAGCGCCGCCGTGCTGACTCCCAGCAGGTGATTCTCGCCGAGCAGCCGCTGCGTCCTGGCTTCGAGGGCATCGATCGACTCGTCCTGGATGGTGATCACGGTGGTGGGGACGCACACGAAGCGCAGGGACGCCGTCGGGGCGGCATCCGGCCTGCACAGCGGCATGGCCATGAACAGGGCTTTCTCAAAGACCTCGACATGCGGCGGCCGGGGATTGGCGCAGGCCTGCACGATGCGCGGCTGCAGCTCCAGCGGCCGAAGCGCCCGCTCAACCTCCTCAGGCGTCGCCGAGGTGATCTTGATCCAGCGAACCGTTTCGTCGCCAAACCAGTCATCGGACATGTCCCCGGCATCGACCGGGGCGAGCAGGCGTTCACTGGTCACGACGTAGGCGTCAATCCGCATGCTGCTCACCGGCTCGGAAACAGGACCTCACGATCATCGGGCCGTCCGCGAAACCAATCCCGCGAGAATGGGCCATCCGTCCACCATCGCAGCCGACAGCGCCGCCACCGGCCTGTCAGTTTTGACCCGAGTCAGCGTGGCAATGGCGGATGCCAATGCCACGCTGAACGCTGTGCCGGTCACCCTGCCTGGATCGTCCATGAATCGCGTGCCGGGCCTGGCGCACTCACACGACCCACCGCCGCTTGACCGTCACTCGCTGACCTTATTGTTCCGCTGCGCCGACTCGAGTTTCCTGATGTCCTCCGGCGACAGCTTCGGCCGGTCCACCTTGATGGTCAGCTTGTTGAGTTTGGCGGTCAGCGGGAACGGCGGCTTGTAGTCGGCATCGTTCACACCCGTCAGCGTGTCCGAACCGATGTCGAAGGCCTCATCCCACTGCAGGATCATGGGCAGGGTGTGCTCCATCTTCTGCGTCTGGACCGCCTTGCCGTCCACCTTGAGCGTGCCGGTGCCGCCACGACCAAGCCCGCTCATGTTGTTGAACGCCAGCGTCCCCACGCCCAGGCCGTCGTACTTGAAGTCGTATTCCACGGTATGCCTGCCGGGTGGGAGTGCGTCCGGGCCTTCCCACTTGATACGCTTGAGGTCGATCAGGTTCCAGAGGAAGACCGGCTTGCCCTTGAGCAGGTAGAACCCGTAGCCAGCAAATCGGCCGCCCGAGGTGAGGATCATGCCCTCCGCACCGCCCTCAGGAATGGTGATATCGGCCGTGATGGTGAACGAGCTGTTGAGGATGGACGGCGAATCACCCTGCGGCAGGCCGACCATGGGTTTGGTGTAGATGAACTCGGTCTGACCGGCGGTGATGTTCGGGCGCGGAGCCACGATGCGGGCCGCCATCGAGGCGTCCATGGGGAAGACCTGATACTTCTTCGCTTCCTCGATGAACATCTTCTTCATCTCCTTGACCCTTTCCGGATGTTTGTCGGCGATGTTCTGCGACTGGCTGAAGTCCGTGTTCAGGTCGTAGAGTTCAAGGATCTGGTTGTTCAGAGGATCGGTATTGGCGGCGCCCATGACTTCCCATGGCGCGCGGTTCACCTTGGTGCTGAGCAGCCAGCCTTCATGATAGAGCGCCCACTGTCCGAACATCTCGAAGTATTGCGTCTTGTGTCGGGACGCTTCCTTGGCGTTGGCCGCGTCGAAC
>CAYVVX010000114.1:10421-11059 GCA_964455315.1 uncultured Planctomycetales bacterium
GGCGGGGATGCCGGTCACTTCAAGAATGGTGGGAACCACGTCGATGACGTGCATGAACTGCTCGCGCAACGCGCCCTTGTCCTTGATGCGTGCAGGCCAGGAGACCGCCATGTTCTGTCGGATGCCGCCCAGCTTGGAGGCGTTCTGCTTGAACCAGGAGAAGGGCGAGTCAAAGGCCCAGGACCAACCGGCCGACATGTGGTTGTAGGTCTGCTCGGTGCCCCAGACGTCATACCATTTCAGCTGTTCGGCGACGGGCATCATGTTGATGCCGTTGAAGAAGGCGACTTCGTTGGGTGTGCCGAGCGGCCCGCCCTCGGCGCTGGTACCGTTGTCGCCGTTGATGTAGATGACCAGCGTATTGTCGAGTTTGCCCATGTCCTCGATGGCCTGAATGACGCGCCCGATCTCGTGATCGTTGTACGCCGCGTAGGCGGCGAAGACCTCCACCTGCTTGATGAAGAGCTTCTTCTCATCGGCCGTGCAGTCATCCCAGTTCTTGATGACGTTCGTCGGCCACGGCTCGAGCTGGGTGTCCCGTGGGATCACCCCCAGGCGCTTCTGGTTCTCGTAAATCCGCTCACGCAGCTTGTTCCAGCCGTCGTCGAACAGGTGCATGTTGTGGATCTTGTCCACCC
>CAYVVX010000115.1:0-11028 GCA_964455315.1 uncultured Planctomycetales bacterium
TGCCCCACTCCAGCGGAATGAAGGCGTAGGCCCAGCCCAACTGGGCGTACTTGACCACCCGGTGGGCCGTGGCCCGCTCGACGTCGAACTCCCACTCGCGGATCAGACGGGGTTCCATCGCTTTGCCGTAGGCGTCCCGCTGCATCAGGTACAATCGCGGGCGGATGATTCCATCCCCGAAGACCCCCTTCTGCTGGGGCCCCAGCAGATACAACACCTTGATCATCAGCCCCTGAACCTTGGAGCTGTCGGCGGACTTCACAAAGGGTGAGTAAGCGTCCCAGAATGCCTTCACCTCCAGCACGTTGGGGTCGGGGGGAAGGTTGCGAACCCGCTCGAACTGATCGTCGCCGGGTTTCTTGTCAGGCGCGCGCGTGACCGGGCTGTCCGTGGCAGCGGGGTTACACCCCGCCACCGCCCCGCCCAGCAGGCAGACCAGACCCAGGAACAGAATCCGACCCGGCAATGACTTCAACAACACAATCACAATCACTCCCCCGGGGCAAGCAGGTCACTTCCGTACGCTGGCCGGCAAGACCGACACCGGCTGGCGCGGAGCCGTCTGTATGATGGTCGAAGTCTGCGGGCCGAACTCCTCCAGCTCGGGCCCGTAGGGAACTCCGGTCGGCGACGGCAAGGCCTTGCCCGGACCCCGGGCGCCGTCGACCGGAGGCAGAAGCTGATCGATGGGCCCGAACTCGGACTCCGGCTGGGCCTGCAGCGACTGCATCAGCGGGCTGTGCCGGATGTTGTCGATCAGCCCGGTCTGATCGCGCAGCTGCACCGACATGGTCCGGGCGTCCTCCACCGTGCGGATCACGTGCGGGGTCAGGACGATCAGCAGTTCCGTCTTGGTCTGGGTGTTGACCGTGGCCCGGAACAGGTTGCCCAGCACGGGGATGTCGCCGGCCAGGGGCACCTTGTTCTGCGACTCGATTTCCCGGCTGGTGATCAGGCCGCCGATGATGATGGTCTCGCCGTCCTTGACCGTCACCGAGGTGTCCGCGGATCGCTTGGTGATGATCGGCAGGTTCACACCGCCGCCGATGGACACGCTCGACGCGGCCAGCGACGAAATCTCCGGCAGGATGGTCAGGTTCACGTAGCCGTCCGGGTTGATGATCGGCGTGACGTTGAGCTTGATGCCGACGTCCCGATAGGTCACGCTGGGAGTGGCCAGGCCGTTGCCCGAGATGACCACGTCGGTGACCGTGGGCACCTCTTCGCCAATGACGATGTTGGCCTCCTTGCCGTCCTGCACCATGATCGACGGGCGGCTGAGCACCTCCAGCCTGCCGGCCGTCTGCAGGGCCCGGAACAGGAAGTTGAAATCCTCGCCGGTCACGGTGAAGCTCACCCCGCCCAGCGGGGTCGCCCCGGCCGCGCCCAGGTCGGTACCTCCGATGTAGTCGAAGCCGGAGCCCTGGGGGATGCCGTTGACCTCGGTGGCGTTCTCGCTGAACATCAGGTCCTGGACCGCGAATTCCACGCCCATCTCGAAGCGATCGTCGAGGGTGACTTCCGCCATCAGCACCTGGATCATCACCTGCGGCGGCGCCTGGTCCAGCTCGTTGATCATGCCGATGATCTGCGATTCGACCCGCGGGCTGTAGGACAGCAGCAGGACGCTGGATTCGCCGGTGGTGCTGTCGCCGCCCTGCACCGCCTCCTGCACGGTGACCTGGCGCTGCTGGCGGCGCTGGGCCGACTCGGCGTCGGACAGGCCCTCGCCGGCGATCCGATCCTCGGCCTCGAAATAGCTCTGCAGCGTGTCGGCCACCGAGCCGGCGGTCGCGTTGCGCAGCCGGACCACGCGGACGATGCGATCCTCCACGTCCTGGTAGTCGAGCTGGAAGATCAGCTTCTCGACGATCTGCAGGTAACTGTCCGATCCGGCCGCGATCAGGGCGTTGGTCCGCTGGTCGACCGAGAAGGCCAGGTCCAGCGAGCTTCCCGAGCCGCCGGGCACGCCGGGCACCGCCGGAACGGCGCCCTCGGCGGCGAACACGATCTGCCGGCGTTCCTCACCGGCGGCACCGCCGCCCTGCCCGCCGGTCTGGAAGAGTTCGTCGAGCAGATCCTTCATTTCGCTGGCGTCGGCGTTGCGCAGGAAGAAAACCCGCACGATCGCGGTCACCGGCGTTACCGAATCGAGCATCTCCACCAGCATCTCCATCATGTCGATGCTGTCCTCCGGGGCCATCACCAGCAGCGAGTTGGTGTACGGGTCGGGCGTGACGGTGATGTCCTGGTGGATCAGCGTCTGGATGATCTTCTCGCCGGTCACCGGGTTGATCACCGGTCGACCGGTGGCCCGATCCACCGGGGAAAAGTCGATCAGCAACTGGCGCACGTCCTGGCCGGTGCCGGCGCCGGCGCCCTCGAAGAACGTGCCCAGCAGTTCGGAAAGCTGCTCGGCCTTGGCGTTCTCCAGCCGGAAGACGCGCATAGCCAGCCGGTCGATGGGCTGCAGGGTGTCCAGCCGGGCGATGATCTCCCGGATGTTCCGCATCATGTCCGGCGGGGCGTAGATGATCAGCGACTTGGTCGGCAGGTGGGGCACCACGCCGAAGGTGTTCTCAGTGCCCTGCGACTGCTGCTTCTCCATCAACTCGCGCAGCCCCTCGGCCACCATGTCCGGCGGGGCGTTTCTCAGCGGGATGATCTCGATCTGCTGGGCCGCGTTGGGGGTGGGAACGTCCAGCTTGCCCAGCAGGCCGAGCACCTCGGCGTGATCTTCCGAGCTGGCGGTCACGATCAGGCTGTTCGATGCCGGGTCGGCCAGCAGCGTGATCGGGGTGCGCTCGCCGCTGTCCGAGGGGAACCGCTTCTCGAAGACATCGGTGAGCATGGGCTGCAGCTTGGCCGCGGAGGCCTCCTTGAGGCGATAGACCTCGGTGGTCGCACTGGGGCCCTGGCCGGGCTGGTCCATCTTGTCGACCAGTTCCACCGCCCGGGCCATGGCATAACGCGGGCCGGCCAGGATCAGGCTCCCGGTCGCGGGGTCGGGGATGACCCGAAGCTGAAGCTGGTCCTGCTGCTCGGAGGGGACGCCGTCGCGCATGCCCTCGAACACCTTCTCGAGCTGATCGCCGAGGCTGACCACATCCTTGTGCTTGATGGGGATGAACCGGGCTTCGGCCTGGAACAGCGGCACGTCAACCCGGTCGATATCCTGCAGCACGCTTTCGATGATGGTGAAGTTCTCCGGGCTGGCGCTGATCAGCAGCGAACTGCTGCGCAGATCCGCCACCACGGTCACTTTCTTGGCCCACTCGGGCAGCTCGCTCTCGTCGGTCGCGCCGGGGCGAACCACACCCTTGTCGAACAGTTCTGTGAGCAGGTCGGCCGCCTTGGTCACGTCCTGGTTGCGGACCGGGAACATGCGGATCAGGCCGCCCACCGCCGGCGGCACGTCCAGCTTCTCCACCAGCTTGAGAATCTCCTGGTACTGAGGCTCGGAGGACACCACCATGAGGGTGTTGGTCAGCGGATCCTCCTGCAGGAACACGCGATCGGAGGGCTGCTCGGTCTGGCCTTCGCCGAGTGCCATCTTGATCCGCTCGTCGAACAGCTTCTGCATCGCCTCGCGCAGCTTGGCCGCGGAGTTGTGCTTGAGGGTGATCTTGCGGATATCGGCCGGCCAGTTGGTGGGCTGCTTCTCGAGTTCGCCGATCAGGTTCTGGATGGCCTTGAAGTCCTCCGGGTTGGAGGCGATGACCAGGGAGTTGCTCCGCGAATCGGTGACGATCACCGGCTTGTCCTCGGGCAGGCCGGCCTCGCTGCGCAGCTGGGCCCGGCGCTCCCACAGATCCTGGACCTTCTCGGCCAGGTCCGGGGCGGCCAGCTTGTCCAGCTTGATGATGCGGATCTGGCCCAGCCAGTCGTCCTCCACGCCGTCAAGCTGTCTGGCCAGACTCTCCAACTCGCCGAAGTTGTCGTCCTTGGCCACGATGATCAGGCTGTTGGAGCGCACGTCGGGGATGACCACGACCTTTTCGCGCATGGCCGCGTTGGGCCCCTGCTTCTCGGCGAGCTGGGCGCGGGCATCGACCAGCTTCTGCAGGGCGTCGGCGATGCGGGTCACGTCCGCGTTTTCGAGCTTGACCAGCCGCGGCGGGAACTTGTTGGCGCTCTCGGGCACATCCACCGACGCGATGATCCGCTCGACCAGCAGGATCTGCTCGACGTGGCCCGCGACGATCAGCGTGTTGGTGCGCGTGTCCGCGTTGACGGCGATGTTGTAGCCCAGGGCCTCGCCGGGAATGCCCGGGGGCAGCCGGCCGGGGATGGTCTTGCCGGGCTGCTCGGGCAGCCGGTTGCCCTCGCTGAAGATGGCCTTGATCCCGGTCATCAACGACTCGGCGTCGGCGTGATTCAGCGGGAAGATCTTGACCATCATCTCGTCGGCGATGGGAGCGGAATCGAGCAGCTCGATGATCCCGCCGACCGCCGTCATGTTCGCCTCCGTGGTCGCCACGATCAGCGAGTTGGAGCCGGAGTCGGACAGTACGCGGATGGGCTCCTCCAGGATGAGATCGGGAATCTTCGCGCCGTCCCTGGCGCTGATCACCTGCAGCCGCCGAATCTGTTCCTGGAGCCCCTTGGTGGCGTCGCCGGTCGGTGCGGCCAGCATCTTCTCCATGGCTCCCGCCAGGTCGTTGGCGATCGCCCGCTTCAGCGGGAAGATGCCCAGCTTGAGGGCCCCGGCGCGCCCCTCGCGGCCGGGGATCACCGCCGGCTGATCCAGCAGAGCCACCATGTTGCGGATCGTTTCCATGTCCGCCTCGGGCGCGGAGACCAGCAGGGTCTGGGTTCGGGGATCGGCCTGAATGGTGAACAGGTCCGCCGGGGCGCCACGCTGCTTGCGAATCGCCTCCAGCATGGTGCTCAGGGTCTGCTGGGCCTCGTTGGCGGGAATATGCTGCAGCAGAATCGGCGTGAACTTGAACTCCACCCCGCGATCCACCTGGGCGATGAGCTCCTCCACCAGGGGGATGTTGTCCGGCGTCGCGGCGATCATCAGCGAATTCGAGCGCGGCTCGGCGATAACGGTCAGCTTGTCTTCCGGCAGCACCTGGCCGGTCGGCCCGGCCTTGGCTTCGTTCCACAGCTTCTCGATCTGCGGCTGGAGCGAGGTGGCCTGCCCGGCTTTCAGGGAGACGACCTTGAACTCGCGCTGGATGCCCGGCTGGGTCTCGAGCAGCTCGATCAGCTTGGCCAGGATCTCGATGTCGCGCTGGTTGCCGATGAGCACGATCTTGTTGTCGGCGGTGACCTGGATCTGGATCGGCTCGCCGGACAGTTCCTTGGCCAGGTACTGCCCCATCTCGCTGTTTTCGAAGTCCGGACCCAGGCGGGCGATCATGTCCGCGGGATCGATGGTGGGGCCCGCCGGCCGGGTCGCGGGCACATCGCCGCGGGCGGACTCCGCCGGCTGGGTCGCGCTCGCCGCCACGCGCATCGCGGGTCGGGTGGCCGCGGCCTCATCCGCGGGGCGGGTGCTCGGCGGGGTCACCCGGATCGACGTACGCCGCGGGGCCTGATCGGCCGGCTGCGTGGCTGTCTGTCCCAGAGCCGCCAGTAGCAGTAGTGTCACAGCATGCATCGGATCGCACTCCTGGACGAGCATCAACCGCTCGTCGCCAACCGGAAACGGCGACCTCCCTGTCGCCAGATCATGTCCGTCATTCTCGCGCTCAAGCTCAACGCAGCCGACTGCGGGTCCGGCTTCCGCCGGTGGTGCCCGTATTGGGGCTCCCGCCCTGCTGCTGAATGAAGCTGTCCAGAATCCGCTGGACGTCCTGGGCGTTGTTCTTCACGGGGATCACCATGGTGCCGAGCTGTCCCTCCGGCGGGCGGATCCCATCGAGCTTCTCGACCAGTTGCTCCACCTGCGGGAACAGCGCCGGCGTGCCGGCCATGATGATCACCCGCGACTGATCGTCCGCGGTCAACGCCACCTGCCCGGCACGGTAACCCGGCTGCTGGCGGGCCTTGAACTGCTCGCCGTCGTTGATCACCCGCTGGATGTTGGCGGCCAGGTCGGACACGTTCACCGACCGGCGGGTCACGGCGACCACTTCCAGGCTGCCCATGCTGGTGATGGGCACGTCCATCTTGGTGGCCATGTCTTCGATGAGCCTGAAGTCCTGCGGCTTGGCCCGGACGATCAGGGTATTGGTGCTGTCGTCGGCCAGAATCAGCGGCACCACGTCGCTGGTGCTTCTGCCGCGGACATTCTTGACCGGGTCGGTGAAGAGCTGGGTCATGGTGCTGGCCAGTTGCGACGCGTTGGCATCCTTGAGCTGGATGATCCGCGGCGATGTTCCGGCGCCCAGCATGGGCTGGTCCATGTCCTTGACGATCTTCTCGATGCGGTCGTTGTCCTTCGCCGTGCCGCTGACCACCAGGGCGTTCAGCGTCGCCGAGGCCTGGATGCGGATGTCGCCGACCAGGTCGCCGCCCGACCGGCTTCGCCCCGCCGCCGGCTTGCGCAGGTACTCGGCCATGATCTCGCGGGTCTCCTCCGCGTCGATGTTCTCCAGCGGAATGACCCGGAGTTCCTGCAGCGAGTCGGTCGCCTGCACGTCGAGCTTGGCGATCATGTCCTTGATGCCGTCGAGATCCGCGCTGCCCGCGGACACCACCACGGCGTTGAGGTTGGAATCGGCGGTGATCGAGATGGGCTGGCCGGTGGTGTTCCGCCGGCTCTGCTGGTAGGTCTGGGTCAGCACCGTGGCCAGGTCCGCCGCCTGGGCGACTTTCAGCCGGATCACTTCCCGCTGCGGGGCGTTGGCCTCCTGATCCAGCTCGCTGATCATGGTCCGGATCTGGTCCAGCTTGTCTTTGGAGGCGGTCACCACCACCGAGCGCGATCCGCTCTCGGCCACCGCGTCGACCTTGTCCGCCTCGGCCACGGTCCCGCTCTTGGTGAACGAACCTCGGATCACCGCCGCCACCGAGTTCGGATCGGCCAGCTTCAGCGGGATCACTGCCACCTGCCGGGCTCCCGCGGCCTCGCCGACCGGCACGGCCGCGTCGACCTTGGCGATGATGGCTTCCAGCTCGTCGAGCCGGTCGGCCGGGCCGGTCAGCACCACCGCGGCGGCGCTGGCCGAGGGGACGATCTTCACGTCGCCGAGCAACTGGGCTCCGCGCGTGCCGGCCGTACCCGGGCGGCGCAGGTACTCGGTGAGCATGGTGGCCATTTCCTGGGCGGCGATGTGCTCGACCCGGACCACGCGCATGTCCCGCCCGGTGGTGGCGCTGCTCTCGACGTCCAGGCTGGCGATCAGCTTGCGGATGTCCTCGATCTCGCTCTCGGTGGTGGTCACCAGGATCTTCTTCGTGCCCGGCGGCACGTTGAACGATGCCGGCACCCGGCTGTCGCGGCGGGTCTTCTCGCGGCTGGTGTAGATGGTGGTCAGCAGCGTGGCCAGTTCCTCCGGATCGGCATAGGTCACGTTTTCCAGGTAGTTCTGCCGCTCGCTGGTCGGCCCGGGTTTGTCCAGGTCCACCAGCAGAACGCTGACCTTTTCATGATTCTTCTCCGTCGCGGTCACCAGCAGGCTGTACGTCCCCGCCTCGACGGCCACGTCCACCTGGTCGGCCGGGTTCTTGCTGCCGCTGCCCCGGAACGACTGGTTCAGGGCCGACGACACCGAGTACACGTCCGCGTACTTCAGCGGATAGACCTTCATGGTGCGCTCCGCGTCGGCCGTGCGGGCGGCGTCCCAGGTGGGCATCATGGCCTTGATCTCTCCCATCACCTTCGAGGTCGCCGTGACCAGCAAGGTGTTGGTCGCATCGTCGGCAATGACGAACGCCGGCAGCTTCCCGTCGAAGCGGTCCGGACGCATGGTGTTGCCCACCCAGGTGTTGATGATCTGGGCGGCCTGCGACGCCAGGGCGTTGTCCAGCTTGATCGACTCGGTCACCTTGCCGCCGCCGCGGACTTCCTCCACCGGGCGGTCCAGAACGGCCAGCAGTTCCGTGACCCGCTGGTGACTCTCCTCGGAGGCGGTCACCACCAGAGCCCCGCTGGCCGGCTCGTAGCCGATGGTCACCCTTCCATTGGGTCCGCGGGTCTGGTTCTGCTCCGCGAACGCACCGTTGAGCACCTGCACCACCGCGGTCACATCGGCAAACTTCACCGAGTAGGGCTTGATAACCCGCTCGTCGCCGGACTCCGGCTTCACATCCAGATCCGCGATGAGCTGCTTCATCTTGGCCAGGTCGGTCTCGTTGGCCGTGACCACCAGCACGTTCGACGCGTCGTTGGCCGCGATGGTCACCGGGTAGGTGCCGTCGCGACGCCGCTGGTACAGCCGCCGGATCATCTCGTTGGCCGTGGCCGCGAGCTGCGAGGCGATCGTGTTGGCCACCTTGACGGTTTCGATCTTCGGCGCGTTGTTGGTGTCGGCCGTGTCGATCGACTCGATCAACCGCCTGATCTCCGCCTGGTTCTCGGGCGAGGCGGTCACGATCACCGTGCCCGTGGCCCACTCCGGCACCGCCTGCACCTGCTCGCGAACCGCCCGGGTGGCGTTGGACGCGAACCGCTGGGTGATGATGCCGGCCACCGCGGACATGTCCGCCACCTTGATCGGGTACGGCTGCACCACCCGGTCGTCCAGGTTCTCCGGGGCCACGTCCAGGCTGGCGATGATGCTCTTGATGTCGGTCATCTGTTCGGGCGTCTCGGCCGTGACCAGCAGCGTGCCGCTGGTGTCGTTGGGCGTGATCGACACGGGATAGGCGCCCTTCTGGGCCACCACCCGATACTTCTGCCGGATCATGGTGCTGACCTGGCTGGCCAGCTCGGTGGCCCGCTGGTTCTTGACCGTGATAATCTCCGGCGGGACCAGCCGGGTGGAGTCAGAGACGTCGATCCTGGCGATCAGGGCCTTGATGTCCTCCAGGTCCGCCGGCAGGGCCTTGATCACGATCGAGTTGGTGCCGTACTCCGGGGCGATGGTGACCTGTTCGCGGCTGGCCACCCGGGGGCCAATCTTGGTCGAAAACGCGGAGGTCAGGGCCGGCACGATGTAGCCCAGGTTGGCGTACTTGATGGGCACCACGTCGGTGACCTGCTTGCCGGCCGCCTCGGGGGTGTCCAGCGTCTTGAGCATGTTCTCGATCAGGGTCTTGTTCTCATCCGTGGCGCTGACCAGCAGCATCTTGGAGTTCGGCTCGGGCATGATCTTGACCGCGAGCTGGGCGGGCGGGATCGCGCTGGTCACCTGCTGGAGCGTGGCGTTGCGCTGGGCAAACCAGGTGGTCAGGGTGGTCGCGACCTGCTCCACGTCGGCGTACTGCACGGGGATCTGGTGGTCGCGGATGACCGTATCGCCCGGCTGGATGACCGCCTCCAGCGGGTCGATCACCTGGGCCTGGATCATGGCCACCTGGTCCTCGGTGCCGTAGATATAGATGACGTTGCTGGTCGGCTCGGCCACCGCGGTGGGCGGCTGCACGCCGCCGGGCCACTTCTGCGTGGCGTAAAGGCTCTTGATGGTGGCGGCGACACTGGTGGCGTTGGCCTTGTTCAGGCTGCGCATGGCCGTGGTGATGGCGATGTTGCCGGTGGGGGCGATGTCGATCTCCTTGAGAATCTGCTCCACCACCAGGAAGGACACCGGCGAGCCCATCACCACCAGCGAATTGGTCCGCGGATCCGGGGTGATCACCGGAACGTCACCGGTGGACCCGCTGCTCTTGAGCTTGGCCAGCCCCTGGGTCATCATCACCTTGAACATGTCGAAGATGTCGGTGGCGTAGGCGTTCTTCAGCTTGAAGATCTTCACCTCCTGCTCGCTGGGGGTGTCGATCATCATGGCGATCTTCTCGATCTCCGGGAACAGATCGTCCGACGCGGTGACAAACAGCGTCCGGCTGCCGTCGTCTCCGGTGATCTTGATCCGCTGGGCCAGCCCGCGCGAGCTGGCCCCGCTTCCGACGAACACGTCGGTCAGCTTCGACGCCGTCGCGGTCGCGGTGGCGAAGTTCAGCTTGATCTGCTTGGGTACGCCGCGGACCTTGCCCTTCTCGTCCAACTGCTTGATGTTCGCGGCGATGATCTCCTGCTTGGCCTCCGGGGCCCAGACCAGCAGCGTGTTGGTCTCCGCGTCCGCGGTGATCTTCACCGCCCGCGCCCCCTCGGCCGCCTCCTTCTCGGTGAACACCGCGGAGAGCGTCTTGGCCATTTCCGTCGCGGCGCCGTTGTCGACCGTGTAGATCTTCAACTGCCCGCCGTGCTCGTCCTTGTCCAGTTCCGCGATGATCGGCTCCACCTTGGCCAGGTCCGACTCCAGGGCCCGCACCACCAGGGTGTTGGTTCGCGCGTCGGCGGCCACCTGGATATCGCCGATGCCGGACGGGTCGATGCCCTCGTCGATCCCGAAGCCGCCGAACCCGCCGCGGCCGCCCGAGCGGCTGCGCTGGAACAGGGTCTCAAGCTCCTTGGCCACCGCGGCCGCATCCGCATGCTTCAGCGGGATGGTCTTGACCTGGATGGGGATGGGCTGTTCCTCGAGCTTGTTGATCAAATCCTCAACCAGCCGCATGCCCTGCTCCGGGGCCATGGCGATGATGGTGTTGGTGGTGGCGTCGGAGGTCAGGGTGATGTCCTTGGCGGGGTTGAGCTTGGTCTTGCTGTCGCCCTCCGCCCCGGGCTGCTCGGCCGCGGCCGCGTTGGCCGCAAGATTCTGCATCATCTGCTCGGCGAGCTGCTGTTGAATGAGGGCGTCGGCGTCGCCGGGACTGAATCCGCCGCGTCCGCTGCGTCCCCGCCCCGCGAACCGATTCCCGAACTGCATCATCGACTGCGGGGACTCGATCTTGAGGATCTCCTTGATGGCCTGCTCGACCACGCCGGCGTTGAGCTTGGTCAGCTTGAAGATGCGGATTTCCACCGGCGGGCGGTCCGTCGGGCGGTCGATCTTGAGCAGCAGTTCGGCGACCCGCGGAAAATCCTCCTGGGCGGCGCGAATGCACGAATGATAGATGCCGGACCCGCCGCCTGGA
>CAYVVX010000116.1:0-10916 GCA_964455315.1 uncultured Planctomycetales bacterium
TCATGGGCCGGTAACTGTGACTGGGCGGCTTCATGGCGATACTCCCGGAACAGGAGAAGCAAGTAAGAAGGGAATGTCCCCGATTGCTGGCTTCATCGGATGTTATTCCCGCCTCAGGCAGGTTTTCAAGGAAGGAGGGCAGGTTTTGGCGTCGGCCGGAGGCGGACCCCGACTCCAGGCGGGCAAACGCAACGTGGCACAGGCGGGAATATCGGGCCCTGAGCGAACGACCGCACTCGGTCAGCGCAAGACGGCGCGCTCGGGCGTGACCGGCACCCTTCCGCTGCTTGAGGTGCTGTCTTCGACAGCCTCGGTCAGCGGCAGATCACTCTTCGCCGAAGCAAGGCTCCTCGGTGGCGAAGGGATTGTCGGGACACTGGTCGCACAGCTCCCCGACCATGTCCCCGTCGAAATCGCAGCCGCAGCCGGCATCACAGAACACCTGCGGACCACAGAATACCCCGTCACACAGTTCGCCACAGAACTGATTGTCGATACAAACTTCGCCGGGCGCGCACAGGGACTCGCCGCACTGCACCACGCAGCCCTCCGATCCGCAGACCTCGCCCGGCGGGCAGAACTCCTCCCCGCACGGCTCGAGGCACTCGCCCTCTACGCAGACCAGATCCTGCGGGCAGAACCCCTCTCCACACGGCTCAAGGCAATCACCTTCAACGCATTCCCGACCCGGCGGGCAGAACTCTTCTCCGCACGGCTCGAGACACGCGCCCTCCACGCACTCCAACTCCGGCGGGCAGAACCCTTCTCCACATCGCTCAAGACACGCGCCGTCCACGCAGACCAGGTCCGGCGGGCAGACGCTCTCCCCGCAGAGCGCGATGCAGCCCTCATCGGTACAGACCTCGTCGAGCGTACAGAATTCGTCATCGCAGGGAATCAGGCACAGGCCGTCCAGGCAGACCGCCGGGGATTCACAGACCGGATCGCAGGGTTCCTCCTGTGGACCGTTGTCCGGCGCCCCGCCGCCGCCCGAGTTCCTCGCCGCTGCGATTTCGACCGTGTCGAAGTCCGCCGCCAGCTCGGCGATGGCCGCCTGCACCTCTTCGAGCGTCGTCGCTGCCAGGATCGGCCCGGCGGGAATCGGACCGTTGACCACCACCAGGGCGAATACCAGTCGGTGGTTGCGATTGGTCGGCAGGTCGACGATGGAGAAGCTCGGCGCGGGCGTCAGCGCGCCCACCAGCTCGACCGCCGGGCCCTCGATCTGCACCCAGAGGAAGACCAGTCCGCTGTTGTCCGGGGGACCATCGAGGTCCACGCTGGCCGTGCCATCAAGCTGGACCGCCTCGGCGGGAGGCCGCAGGACGAGCTGGTAGGGACCCGCATCGGCAATCGGCCTCCGGCGGACCGTGACGTTCACGAGGGCCGACGCGATCGCGGTTGCCGGGTCGGCGATATCGCCTGCGGCATCGAAGATGTCAAGCTGGAACTGGAGGACGATCGGCCCGGGCGCCGGCATGGGGTCGAACTCGGCCACGAAAGCGGCAAAGAGATTGTCCGGGCTGGTCTGCAGATCCACCTGCAGTCCGGCTTCATCCGGCGAGGTCTGTCGCCAGATGGCGCGATGCGCGGTCGGGTCGAACGTGTCGGTGTCAAACGCCGCGGGCTCGATCACCGCGAAGCCGTCCAGCAGGACCACGTCGCCCTCGATCACCTCCAGGCCAACGGTGGGCACGGGGCGCTCGGCCCCCTCGACGGGCACGACGGTCACATTGACCACATCGGAAAGAGCGCCGCCCGCCCGCACCTCAAGCGTGAATGTCGTGGTGCTGGCGACGTCGGGGGCCGTGAACACGGTCACCCCGCCGTCCCGTGCTTCGAAGGCGATCAGGGGGGTGGGAGGAACCAACTGACTCCAGGAGGCCACCGACCCCTCGGGAACCAGAATGCCCGTAGTGATCAGGGCTGTGAGGGCTACCTCCGAACCGGCGACCACGGTGGCGCTGTCCTGGCCGTTGACCATTCCGTCAACACTGCCCGCGGCTCCGATGAGGGGGAGGCAGGGGCAACTGCACTGCCCGGCGGCAGAGCCCAGGCACAACAGGAGCGCGAAACACCCCTTGAGCACGCGATGGCGACGAAGGGACGATCTCATCATGATCTCCTTGCGGCCCTATGGATTCCGATGTACGGGGCTGAACAGAAATGGCCCGAAGCTGCAACCGGTCCATCGTAGCAGCAGGAGGATGCTGGTTTCAAGCTGAAAAGCACGAGAAGTGCGCGGAGGAAGGTGGCGCCTGAGGGTTCAGACGTCACGCCGATGGGTGCCAGGCACAGGCTCCCTGGTGGCGCGGGGCAATTCAAGCCCGGCACGATGCCCAGGAGGGCGGATCGCTGGCGGGAAACGAATCCTGGGAGGTTCGCGTCACCGGATCGACTGCTTCCCGCTCAGGCTCGGCCCGACTACTTCGGCAGGCCGGCTTCATCAGTGCGCCCAACTCGCGGTCAATCCGGGAAATCAGTGCGCGGGCGTCAGCGAGTACGCACCGCCTGCTCAAGCCCTGGTAGAGCAGGCCTCCTCCGGCGATGGCGAGCAGCTTCTGGACACGTGACCGGCCGGCGAGACCCGCTGCCATGAGCAACGAGCCGGCCACCAGTTCAATCCAGGGTTGATCAGATCCCCGGCTTGCGCTCGAGGCAGGCCCGTGCCGCTGTTCACCAGGCACGGCAGACTCATCCCGCGATTCTTCATCGTTCGTGCGCGCGATCATGGCGTCCTCCTTCGTGCGGCTGCAGCATTATCGGACGGCTCCTCATGGACCGTCAACTGCGGGTAATTCCCTACCCTATCCATAGGCGCCGCTCAGCCGGTTTCCACCTGATCGGGCAGCTTTTCTCGGAACCTGGCGCTGCCACAGGGAAAACACGCCTTGATCGAACAGTACCACTGGAACGAATCGACCCTGCAGGGAGCATGGATCGAACGGTGAGAGTGAAGCCCCGCCCTCAGGCATGCCGATAACTGGACTGACATTGGTCCGATTTATCGGGCACTGATCTCTTGCGCGCTGTCCGGAGACAGGCATGGACAAGGTAGTGAACCGGGAGGAGTTACTCCGCGAGATCGCCGCGGCCCGCGCCGCCGGCGAGACGGTGGTGCATTGCCACGGCTGCTTCGACATCGTCCACCCCGGCCACGTCCGCTATCTCGAATTCGCACGCCAGCAGGGCGAGTTGCTGGTGGTGTCGCTGACCGGCGACTCGCAGATCTCCAAGGGCGACCAGCGGCCGTACATCCCGCAGGAGCTGCGCGCCGAGAACCTGGCGGCCCTGGAGTCCGTGGACCTCGTCTACGTCAATCCCCATCCCACCGCGGTCGAGCTGATCGGCGAGCTGCGCCCGGACGTCTACGTCAAGGGGCGCGAGTATGCCTACAGCAGCGACGCCGGCTTCATCGCCGAGCGCGACGCGGTGACCGCCGGCGGCGGGCGGGTGGTGTTCAGCAGCGGCGACGTGGTCTTCAGCTCGACCCGCTTGATCGAGTCGCTGTCCCGCGAACCATCCCTGGAGGGCGAGCGGCTGGCCTTGCTCTGTCGTCGCCACGGCATCACCCGCGACACCGTCGAGCGGCAGATGGCCGCGTTTCGCGACCTCCGCGTGCTGGTCATCGGCGACCTGCTGGTGGACCGCTACGTACTCTGCGACGCCGTGGAGCAAGCCTCCGAAGCGCCCATGATGTCGCTCGCCCGGCTCGAGGAGCGCGTCTACGTCGGCGGCGCCGGCATCCTCGCCCGGCAGGCGGCGGCGCTGGGGGCGACGACCTTCCTGCTCAGCACCGCGGGCGATGACGAGGCCTCGGAACACGCCCGGGCCACGCTGGAGGCGGAAAACGTCGCGTCGATGCTGCTGCCGGTGCGAAAGCGACTGCCGCAGCGGACGCGCTACCTGGTCGAGACGCAGAAGATGCTGCGCGTCGAGGACGCCGCCAGCGTGCCGCTCGATTCGGAGCGGGAGCGCGAGGCCCTGCATTGGGTCTCGGAGGCGGTGGGCACGGCGGACGTGGTGCTGTGCTTCGACGGCGGCTACGGGGCCATGACCGCGGCACTGGCCGGGCGCCTGCGGACTCTCTTCGGCGACCGCTGCGTGCGGGCCGGCATGAGCGAGGGACGCCGCGGCAGGCTGCTGGCCATGCACGGCTTCGATCTGCTCTGCCCGGCCGAGCGCGAGCTGCGCGCGGCGCTGCACGACTTCGACGGCGGCCTTTCCAGCGTCGCCTGGAACGGGCTCGAACAGACCCAGGCCCGCCACCTGCTGGTCTCGCTCAGCAAGCGCGGGCACGTCATCTTCGACCGCCAGAGCCAGGATCCGGCCGACGCCGGGTGGCGCGGGCGCCTCCGGAGCGAATACCTGCCGTCACTGGCATCGTCAGCCACCGATCCGCTGGGCTGCGATGAAGCCATGCTCGCGGCGGCGGCCCTCGCACTAGCCGTCGGCGAAAAGCACCTCGGGACGGGCGGCACCCTGATGCACGCCGCCTACCTGGGCGCGGGCCTGGCGGCGCTGCAGGCGGAACGACTGGGCAACACGGTGGTGCCGGCCGAGTCGCTGCATCGCTGGCTGCATGAGCGCGCGGAGCTGCGCGTCGAATCCCCGGCGGAGCCGGCCAGACCGAAACGCATCCCGGCCGGGATGCTGTGACCGCGACGCAAGGGAGTGATCGACGTGAATATCGAGGACGGCATCAGCTTCTACATTCCCGCGCGGAACTGCGCACGCACGCTGGTCGCCTGCGTCGACGCGGTGCTGGCCCAGACGGTACTGCCGGGCGAGCTGTTCATCCTGGTCGATCCGCGCAGCACCGATGACACCGTCGCGGCGGCGGCGTCCACGCACATGCCGGTCATCGAGCAGACCGGGGCGACCCTGGGCTCGGCCCGCAACCAGGCCATCGCGGCCGCGCGGCACCGCTGGGTGGCGAGCTGCGACGCCGATGTGATCATCGAGCCGGACTGGCTGGAGCATCTGGCGGCACGCCGCGGCGAGGGCGTCGCCGGCATCGCCGGGCGCACCGACGAGCAGCCGCGCACACCCTTCGACGAGTGGCGGGCGATCAACATGCCCCACCACTGGGGCGACCACCCGCTGCGCAACCCGTTCATGCTGGTCAGCGAGGTGCTCTTCGACCGGCGGGCCCTGCTGGCGGTCGGCGGCTACCGCGACGATCTCAACTACCACGAGGACAGCGACCTCTGCCAGCGCCTCCGCGACGCAGGCTACGACCTGTTCTACGAGCCGGCCGCCAAGGGCCTGCATCACCGCTCCGACACGCTGGTCAGCCTGCTCACCCTGCGCTGGAAGTATTCAGAGTATCGCCAGCGGGCCCTGCTGGACCGCTACGCCGGGCTGATCCGCAAGATCGAGGTCAACCGCGAGTACGCCCTGACCACGCTGGCCCGCGTCATCGCCCGGGGCAAGCCCGAGCTGGGCTACATCTCCTTCCTGCTGTTCTTCCACCACCTGCTCGCCGACCTCCAGTCGTTGCTGTCCCATCGCCCCATGACCCCGCCGGAGGTCCGCCTGGGCTGCGGACACGAGGTCATGCAGGTATCCCTGGACGTGCTGGCCGAACACCTGCCGGACCTGGCCGCCTTTCTCCGCAGCGATCTGGAGCGCATGCAGCCCGGCTCGCGGCATCACGGCAACGGGCACGCCAACGGCCACAAGGGCAACGGCAAGGCGGCCCCCGACGCCATCGACCATGAGGCCAACGGCGGCGGCACGGATCATGTCGTGCCGCCGGTGTGGAGCGGGCACCTCGACGAAGTGCGGGCCGGTGTGGAGCGCTTCTGCCGCGAGTTGCAGGGCGGCGTCGCTGACATCGTGGCCGCCTCGGCGGGCTTCATCCATGGCCGCGCCGAGCGGAACGAAGTCCCGCGCATCCCCCCGCCCAACGGCAACCTCTCCAAGGATCTCGAGGCCATGCCCCTGTCGTCGTTCGTGGACAACGACCTCATCGCCTCCATCCGAAGGCAGTGGCCCGACAGCCAGGACATCGTCCCGCTGGGCCCGCTCGCGCCGCCGGAGAAAACCGCCCTCGGGCGCACCTTCCGCTTTCACAAGCGGCAGGGGCAGGTGGCACTGGCCGCCCACCTGGAGGCCCGCTCCGACCCGCTCAGCCTGTTCGGCGAGATCAACACCGACGTGCATCACCTGGTGGCCTGCTACCAGCCGCCGGCCCGGTTCCTGCCCGGTCTCGACGTGCTCTCGGCCGGCGACCTGGCTTCGGCCGCGGCGTCGGCCGGCTGGCGCATCGACCGCTTCGACACTCTGGTCGGCCGGACGCGCCTGATGCTCAGCCGCAACGGCGGTCACTCCCATTCATGAGTTGACGCACATTGGCCACGCATTACTCATCACCCGGAACTCATCACTTTTCCCGCTCTCCGGCTCCCGTTACACTTGCCCGCATGGCCAGAATCCTCATGTGCCCGCCGACGTACTACGCGATTGAGTACGAGATCAATCCGTGGATGTCGCGCCTGCACGGGGCGGTGCCCTCGGTGGCCAAGGCCCAGTGGGAGCACCTGCACCACACGCTCACGCAGAGCATCGGGGCCCAGGTCGAACTCGTGGAGCCGGTCGCGGGGTTGCCCGACCTGGTGTTCACGGCCAACGCCGGCGTGGTCGAGGGGAAGCGGTTCGTGCTCAGCCGCTTCCGCTTTCCGGTGCGCAGCGGTGAGGAGCCGGTCTTCACGGCATGGTTCCGCGAACACGCCTACGAGGTGGTGACGCTGCGTGAGGAGCTGTTCTTCGAGGGCGCCGGCGACGCCCTCCGCTGCGGCGAGCATCTCTTCGCCGGGTACCACTTCCGCAGCGAGATCGGCTCGCATGCCGCCCTGGGCGAGGTTCTCAACGAGCGGGTGCTGTCCCTGCAACTGGTCGACGCCCGCTTCTACCACCTCGACACCTGCTTCTGCCCCTTGAGCGACGGCCGGCTGATCTGGTACCCGCCGGCGTTCGACGAATACGCCCGCCGGGTGGTGGAGGAGAACGTCCGCGACCGGATCGAGGTGACCGAGGCCGACGCCGCCCGCTTCGGCTGCAACGCGGTCTGCGTGGACAGGCACGTGGTGATCAGCTCCGGCTGCACGCAACTGACCAACGCCCTGACCGACTGCGGCTTCACCGTCCATCCGGTCAACCTGAGCGAATACCTCAAGAGCGGCGGCTCGGCGAAGTGCCTGACGCTGCGACTGGAGTGAACCCGAACAGGTGTCCAGCGTAATTGCCATCAGGAGTGCGTCAACTCGTTGACGCAAGAAACGAAGATGCATGGGCTGAGTAACGGAAGAGGACCATCCGCCGGCGTCGGCAACGACATCTGCGGATCAGACCAATCGGCATCCATGGAACGGCTGGTGTTCGACATCACGTTATCGCATGGCTTGGCGGATATCCACCTTCGATCCGGCAAGCAGGAAGTCCTGGCTTACAGCTTCTGTGACGAGGATCCGCTGGGTTGTATGGCCCGCGGATTGGCTCAACTATGTCAGCGGCAGGGCTCGTTTGACGTGGTTCTCGAAACTGAGAACAACGGCATCTGGTTGTTGCGTTTCCGGCGAGATCATGCTGCTCTCGAGCTGATTGTTAAACGGGAAACCGGAATGGGGGATCGGGACATGGTCTGTCACAGGCCAGCGCGACTGCGGCACAAGGGTGACTGGCGAACCGACTGCGCGACTGTGCTTGCTGCCTTTACTCACCTCCGCGATGAGTTTGGCGAAGAGGGCTACCAGACCAGATGGGGTCGGCCGTTTCCTGTGAAGGAAATCGCGGCTATTCAATCGGCGCTCTCTGGCTCAGATTGAACAAGCGTGCCCACGTCCGTCTCGTGCGGGAATGAATTCCCGCACTCCCTCGGAATCTCAAGCCCTCGCATGAGCGATCGCTATCCGCGCGTTGCGACGCAGCATCTCCGGCGTCGCCCTGCGGATGGCGCTTCCCGCGAACATCTGGCGGCAAGTCTCGTCGTCGATGGCTTCCAACTCCGCCAGCGGCGGCGCGGGCAGCAGCGGGTGCGCCGGATCGACGCGATACGCGGGCTCACCGCCCGCCGGCGCCTTGCGATTGAACGGGCACACCTCCTGGCAGACATCGCAACCGAAGACCCAGTCGCCCATCTTCGCGGCCAGCGCCGGATCGATCTCCGAGCGGTGCTCGATGGTCAGGTAGGCGATGCAGCGGGTCGCGTCCATCTCGTAGGGCGCGGGGAAGGCGTCCGTCGGACAGGCGTCAAGACAGCGCGTGCAGGTGCCGCAATGATCCGCCTGCGGCACCGAGGGGCCAAGCTCCAAGGTGGTCAGGATAGCCCCCAGGAAGAAGTACGAGCCGATCTCCGCGTCCAGCACCAGCGTGTTCCTGCCGATCCAGCCGATCCCCGCGGCCGCGGCGAACTCGCGCTCGATCAGCGGGGCGGTATCCACACAGACGCGCGTGGAGAAAGGTTCGTCGATGATCGCATGCAGCCGATCCGCGAAACGCTGCAGCTTGCGGCGAAGCACCTTGTGATAATCCCGCCCCCAGGCGTAGCGGGCGACGCGACCGCGATGAATCACCTGGCCAACCTGGGAATCAGGTGGCGTGTTCTCAGGGGCTGAAGCCGGAACGGTCGCACGCGCAGAATCGGACGTCGCATCCGTCGCCCCCGCGCGGGCTGAAGCCCGCGGCTCTTTGGCCGGCACCGGCGGTCCCTCCGGCACGGGGTGCGAATCCTCCGGCTGCCGATAGCTGTCGGCCACCACGATGATCGACCGGGCTCCCTCCAGCAGCGTCCGTGGATCGGCGCGGAGATGATGCCACTTGCGCAGGTAGTCCATCTCGCCGGCCTTGCCCTCGGCCAGCCAGCGCCCGGTATAGTCGAGTCGAGGCGGCGGCACGGCCGGGGCGATTCCGACGCGATCGAAGCCCGCCTCGCACCCCTCCCGGCACACCAGCTCCGCCCGATCAAACGAGATCATGCGGTCATGATATGCGATCAGGCCGCCTGAGCAGAACGGAAACCCCAGTGCCAGCGAAGCCGCAGCGAAAAGCGGGGAGCAGCAACCGCGAAGACGCCGAGATCGCAAAGAAGAAGGAAGATGCCGCAACTCAGATTCCAGGCGCTGGATACGAACGTCAAAGCCCGGCCCGCGAAGCCGGATCTGCCATCTCAAATCCCAGATCCTCCTCGTTCAGATCGCGGTCGGCCTGGCAGGCCACGCCCAGCGGGGCCATGGCCGGATGCTTCATGAGCTTCGGGATCGCTTCGGTGAGCACGGCGACAACCTTGTCGCGATCGGAGTCGAGCCCGTCGGTGTGCTCCCTCACGATCCGCTCGAGCATGGGGAAGGTGCCGCGGCGCTAATCGACTCGGACCGGGGTGTACTCCTTGTAGAGGTCGTCCGCCGTCTCCGGACGGTACACGATGAAGTTGTCCGCCTGCCAGTAGTCCACGCCCCAGGTGCCCACACCGATGGGGTCCGGCTGCGAGTGCAGCGGCTCGGGCGGCCCGGCCCCGGAAAACCACCGCCCCCCCGGGGTCGACGGGCCGCCCCCGGTCAAAGTTTCGCCGGGATCGCCATGCCGGATTCCCGCCGGTTTGGGTATAATGAAGAACAGGTTGCGGGGCAATGCTCCCCGGCTTCGGGCCAGGGAGGTGATGGTCTGATAATACAGGTGGTGTAGCCATGCACATGTCATCCGCGGAATGTCTGCGCCGTTTCATCGGACGCGCGCTGCCGGGATTGATTCTCGCGACCTGCATCCTCGGCGGCGCGCCGGCACTCGCGGACGAATTCCGCGGCTTCTGGGTGGATGCCTGGGGCGCCGGGTTCCGGTCGGCGTCGGAGGTGGAGACCCTGCTCGGGCAGGTGGGCAACGCCTCCAGCCGCGGACGCATCCGCGACGCCAACTGCAACGCGGTGGTGGTGCAGGTCCGCCGCCGGGCCGACGTCTGCTACCCCTCCGGCGTGGGCGAGCCGTACATGTCCGGGCTGTCGCCGTCCAGCTACAACGCCCTGCAGGCCATGATCAACGCCGCCCACGACACCACCGGCGGCAAGAAGCGAATCGAAGTCCACGCCTGGATCGTGGCCTTCGCCACCGGCTCCGGCTCGGCACCTCCCGCGGGAAGCATCTACTACGATCACAACAACCCCGCCGATCCCGACAGCTACTGGATGACCCTCGACAACGGCGGCAGCGAGACCGACGACAAGGCCTTTGACCCCGGCCATCCCAAGTGCCTGGAGTACCTCACCAACGTCTGTCTCGACCTGGTCACCAACTTCGACATCGACGGGCTGCACTACGACTACATCCGCTTCACCGGCGGCAACCAGGGCTACAACCCCACCAGCATCGCCCGCTACAACGCCCGCTACGGGCTCACCGGCCAGCCGGCCGCGGGCAACGAGCAGTTCAAGCAGTGGCGCCGCGACCAGGTCTCCGCGCTGGTCCGCCGCGTCTACGCCCACACCCAGGCGGTCAAGCCGCAGGTCAAGATCTCCGCCGCGCTGGTCACCTGGAACCCGTCGCCGACCAGTTCCACGCGCTCGGCGTTCATGAACACGCGTCCCTACTACGACGTCTACTGCGACTGGGACGCCTGGATGTCCGAAGGCATCCTGGACATGTCCATGCCCATGACCTACTACAACCAGGCCAGCCTGCCCAACGACTTCGCCCGGTGGATAAACTTCCAGAAGGATCGCAAGTTCAACCGCCACAACGTGGTCGGACCGGGCATCTACCTCAACTCGCTGTCCAACGCCGTCGGACAGTTGCAGGCCACGCGCAACCCCTCCGCCAACAACGGCGGGCTCGCCGACGGCTTCTGCGGCTACTCCTACCGCGTCCCCTACAGCGGCGGCACCTGGACGGGATTCAGCCCCTCGCTCGTCGCCCAGGTCACGCCG
>CAYVVX010000117.1:0-10829 GCA_964455315.1 uncultured Planctomycetales bacterium
AGGATCCGCCTCGACGAGGAGTCCGAACAACTCAGCCGCCAGCAGGACCAGACCGCCTCAAACCTCGCGACCATGAACCTGGTGGTGCGCAACCCCAATCTGGAGGGTGTCACCATCGGCTCCTTGCCCATCGTCGGCGAGTCCGGCGTGGTCGTCTCGCGTATCTCGCACGAGTCCGTGCTCAGCATCGCCCGCCCGGAAACGGTGCTCCACGGCGGGGACATCATCCTGGCGGTCGGCCCCCGCGACCGGCTCGATCAGCTTCGACTGGTAGTGGGCAACGAGAGCAATGTCGATCTCCGGCTGGTCCCCAGCAAGATCATCACCCGCCGGATCATCATCACCAGGAAAGAGGTGCTGGGAAAAACCATTCGCGAGCTGGGCCTGCCCAGCCGCTACGGCGTCAACATCACCCGCGTCAGCCGCTCGGAGATCGACTTCGCCCCCACGCCCAACTACCGCACCCAGTTCGGCGACACCGTGCTGGCCGTCGGCGACGAGGCCGGCATCAATCACACCGCCGACGAGCTGGGCAACTCGCTCAAACAGCTTCGCCACCCGGAGGTGGTGCCGATCTTCCTGGGTATCGTGCTGGGGGTGATCCTGGGCAGCTGGCCCATCGTGCTGCCGGGGATGCCCGCGGCGGTGCGGCTGGGCCTGGCCGGCGGGCCGCTGCTGGTGGCGATCATGCTCAGCCGCATCGGGCGGATCGGCCCGCTGATCTGGTACATGCCCATCAGCGCGAACTTCATGCTCCGCGAGCTGGGTATCGTGATGTTTCTGGCCTGCGTGGGACTGCACTCCGGCGATGTGTTCGTTGAAACGCTGCTGAGTGGCTCGGGGCTCGCCTGGCTGGGCTACGGGGCGATGATCACGCTGATTCCGCTGACCGTGGTGGCGCTGTTCGCCCGGCTGGTCATGAAGCTCAACTACCTGCACCTGTGCGGGCTGCTGGCCGGGAGCATGACCGACCCGCCGGCGCTGGCCTTCGCGACCCAGGTGACCGCCTCCGATTCCCCCTCGGTGGCGTACTCGACGGTGTACCCGCTGGTCATGCTGTTGCGGGTGATCTGTGCCCAGGCCATGGTGCTGTTGTTTCAGTGATGCCCAAGGGGGAGCGGCTGGGCCGATGGCCCCACATTGCCTTGATTCTTTACGCCGGGTTGTTCGATACTTACGCTATCCGTGGTTCGCCGGGTGGCGCGGTCATGTCCGGCGGGCGGCGGGAGCTTCGTGTCAGGGATGATGATGAACGACCAACCCATCGCCGTTTTCGATTCCGGACTGGGCGGGCTGACCGTGGTGCGGGCCCTGCGGCGGGCGCTGCCGCAGGAGGAGATCGTCTACTTCGGCGACACCGCCCGCGTGCCCTACGGCACCAAGAGCTCGCGAACCGTGCAGACCTTCGCCGAGCAGGATTGCCACTTTCTGCTGCGGTTTGATCCCAAGCTGATCGTGGTCGCCTGCAACACGGCGTCCGCGCTGGCCCTGGAGCATCTCTCCCGGCAGGTGGCCGTGCCCATCCTGGGCGTGGTCGAACCGGGCGCGGCCTCGGCCGTCAGCAGGGCGGCCGGCGGGCGGATCGCGGTGCTGGCCACGGAGGCGACGGTGTCGTCGGAGGCGTATGTGCGGGCGATTCATGCCCTGTCGCCGCGGACGCCGGTGACCCAGAAGGCCTGCCCGAGCCTGGTGGCATTCGTCGAGGAGGGCCGTTCGTGCGACGACCCGCTGCTGCGGCTGCTGCTGAGCGAGTACCTGGAAGGGGTCAAGGTCCTGTCACCGGCGGTGGTCCTGCTGGGCTGCACGCATTATCCGCTGGTGGCCGAGGCAGTCGCGGAGCTGGTGCCGGACGCGGCCGTGGTCGATTCGGCCGAGGCGACGGCGGCGGAGGCCAGGCGGCTGCTGGCGGCTCAGGACGGCTTGTCACCCGCGCGGGCCAGGGGTAGACTCCGCTGCTACGTGAGCGACAACCCGCTGCGGTTCCGCGAGGTGGGGACCCGGTTCCTGGGAACTTCCGACGCGGGGATCCGCGATGTGACCTGGATCACGCCGGAGCAGTTCTTTGATGAGTCGATCGTGCCGTCCGGCAGCGAGTTCCTGGGCGACTGATCGACCCGGGCGAAGCAGTTTCCTGCATGCCGTTGCGTTGTGCTTCCTTCTGCTGGTAGCGGGCGGCTGCTCCGACCGCCAGAAACGGGCCTGGAAGCCGCAATCCCAATCCGACAACTATCGGCTGGCGCTGGAATCGGAGGACGGCAACGTCCGCCGCGACGCCGTCGTGCGCATCGCCGAGAGCGGCTACGTCGACAGTCATGACGGCTTCCTGGTGCTGGACACAGTGGCCCGCACCGATCCGATCGGGCAGATCCGCTGCGTGGCCATCCGGGCCTTCCGGCGATACGAGGACAGCCGTCCGGGGGCGACGCTGCTGGTGGTTCTTAACGCGCGGGCGGGGGACGGCAAGTCGATTCCGCCGGACGATGACGTGCGCTGGGAGGCGGCTTCGGCGCTGCTGGCGCTGGAGTCGGAGCAGCTGCTCGAGGAGAACCAGCGGCGCGAGGCGCTGGACGTTTTCCTGAAGCTGTCCGAGACAGGCAGCGAGCGGAACGTGCGACTTGTGGCCCTGGAGGCGCTGGGCCATTTCCAGGAGCGGCGGGTGTTCAGCCCGCTGATCGCCGCCCTGCGCGAGCCGGACTTCGGCTATGCCGAACGGGCCGAGCGGGCCCTGATCAGCCTGACCGGCACGACCCAGTCGTTCGATGCGGATGCCTGGGAGAAATGGCTGGCGTCAACGGCCGACCCCTTCGCCAATGCCGGGCAGGAGCCGGAGGTGGTTCGGCAGGAAGGCCCGACCTGGTGGGATCGGCAGAAGCGGTCCTGGCAGCGGGCGTTGAAGCTGGGTGGTCGGGATTAGGGGCAGGGGGGGCTCCCGCGGATCTGGCCGCACGGGGGCACTGACCTGCGCGAGCAGTCCGCACCCCATCGTTCACATCCACCGTATACAATGCCGCCATGTGCATGTGCCTTCCTTATGTTGCGCTCCTGATGGCCGTCGCTGACCCGGCGATGGAGCTTCCCATCGTCGTGGCCCGCACGGTGAAGGCGCCTCCGGTCGCGGGGCGGCTGGTGGAGATCGCCGCGCCCGGGGAGATCGTGCTCAGGGGACCTGGCGATGAACGTCGTCGCCTGCCCTGGGCGAGCCTCGTCGAGCTGCGCATGCCGGCGTGCCCGGTCGCGTTGCCCTGCGACAGGGCCCGGGTGTCCGAGGCTCCCGCGACCTGGAGCCTCGAACTCGTCGATGGTCGCTGGATCATGGCCGAGGCACTCCGCGGGGACGCGAAGGAGCTTGTGGCTGCACATCGCCTGCTGGGCGAAATGTCGATCCCCGCCGCTGCTGTTTCCCACCTGATCCGGTCAGCAACGGCCGGCCGGGCTGCGCGGGCCACCGCAGCGGGGCGAACGGGGAGTGATTCTTCCTCCTGGCTGACCACGCGGCCCGCCGAGCCGGACTCGGGCGAAATGAATGAGGTTGGGATGGTCCTCCTGAACGGCGACCGGGTGGACGGCGAGGTGACGGGGCTGGAGCCCGGCGGTGTTCGCGTCCACGGGGTTGCGGGGGAGATGCTGGTGCCGTTGGAGCAGATCGCCGAGTGGCGACGGGTGAGGCCACGCCCAGCGAACCCGCAGGCGGGAGTGGTTGCATGGCTCGACCTGGTCGACGGTTCGAGGCTGGCGGCGGAGCGTCTTAGTGGCGACGGTTCAACAGGAATGCTCGAAGGCACGCTGGCGGGCGAGGATCGGCTACGGCGGCTGCCTCTGGGGCAGGTACTGCGCATCCGGGGCGTCAGCGACCGCTGGGCCTGGCTGTCGGATCGGCTGCCGGTAGAGATCGACAACCGGACGATCTTCGGTGCGCCTCTGCCCGCAGGCCGCGATGTCGCGGTGACCGGTGCGCCGTTGATCGTGGGCAAGCGGCGGTTTGAGCGTGGCCTGGGTGTTCATGCGCCCTGTCGGCTGGCGTACGACCTGCATGGCGACTGGAACCGTCTCGAGGGGGCGGTGGGCTTGGATGCCTCGGCCGCGGGATCAGCCGGCGCGAAGGTGAGTATTCGGCTGGATGGGCGTGTGGTCTGGCAGCGGGAAGCGCTGGTTCCTGCCGACGGACTGGTCGCCTGGAGGGTAGACGTAAGCGGGGTCAGGCGGCTCGAACTCATCGTCGAGCCGGGTCCCGGCGGGGAGGTGCTGGATCGCGCGAATTGGGTTGATCTCCTTTTGGTCAGGTAGTTTTTTCCAGTTGAGCAAACGAGCATACGGAAAGGGTTCTGCATGAGATTCTGGTCAGCGTTGCCCCGTGTTGTTGTGAGCGGATTGGCCATGCAGGCCGCCTACGGCACTGAGCCCGGCATGGATTACGGGGAGCCTTACGCCCTCGCCGGCCATCGGATTGTTTTCACGACGTGGGCTCACGTTCGGCCGGGCGAGTTCGACTGGCAAGACAAGAACAACAGGAGTGTTTTCGCCAGCAAGCTGGAGAAGATCGGGCCAGAAGAAGGGCGCTTCAGAGGCTATGACATTCCCTGGGGAATTCGATTGCAGGCTGAGCCGGCGCAACGGGTCGGACCGATCCTGGCTGGCGGCGAGAGGCCTTGGGAACTCAACGGCATCTGGGTCAACACCCTGATGTACGACGAGGGCAAGTATCGGCTCTGGGGCGTCGGACAGCACGGAAAGCCGTGGAACGAAGCGGACGAAAAGGCCAACAGGCTGTCGTGCTACCTGGAGTCCGACGACTTGAAAACCTGGCGGCGTCCGTCGCTTGGCCTGGTGGAGTTCGACGGCAGCCGCGACAACAACCTGATTGACCTGGGCATCCACGCCACGGTTTTCAAGGACCCCATTGCTCCGCCCGAGGAGCGCTACAAGTCCATGTGGGTGTGGCAATACGATCGGGAAGGTTTCGAGAAGATCAAGGACCGGCGCTCGTGGGCCAAAGTGGCGGTGCCGGAGCACGGCAAATTCGTCTATGCCATCATGGCCGCGGTATCGCCCGACGGTCTCAAGTGGACCGCGCTGCCCGAGCCGATCAGCATCGAGACCAGCGATACCCACAACATCTGCTATTACGATCAGGTACTTGAGCGATATGTCCTGTACACGCGCACGCGAGAATGGAACACGACAGCGCAGGGGCACACTCGTATTGCGGGCAAGGACATGGGCCGCCGCGCGATCGGCCGTACGGAAAGCAAGGATTTCCGCAACTTCCCGGTTTCCCAGACCATTCTGGAACCAACCAACGACATGGCTCCCTCCGACACCCTGTACACAAACGGGTATTCGAGTGTCCCTGGCGCGCCCGATCATCATCTGATGTTCCCGACGGTCTGGCACCAGGCCACCGACGACACGAGCTTCGATCTGTACACGAGCCACGACGGCAGGCTGTGGTCCAAGGCTCCGGGCTCACCGGTGTTCAGGACCACAGAATTCGGGCAATGGGACGGCGGCTCGGTCTTCAACGCTCCCTATCTGTTCGAGACGGCAGACGGCGATTGGGCCATGCCGTACACGGGTTACATCTACCCCCACAAGTACCCCCGTGGGGCATGGAAGTACGCGGTCGGTCTGACCGTCTGGCCCAAAGGCCGGCTCATGGCGGTGGTCGCGGACGACAGGGGCGAATTCGCCACCGCGATCGTGCTTGCTCCCGGCAAGACGCTGCGGATCAATGCCGTCACAGCTCGCGCGGGCTCAATCCATATCGAGGCGACGGACGAAACTGGCAAGGCCATCGCCGGTCGATCCTTCAAGGAAGCCGTTCCAGTCATCGGCGACCACCACTGGACCCAGGTCAAGTGGACCGGGCACGACGACCTGGGCGTCGAGGCGGGCAAGCCCGTTGGATTGCGATTCCGCATGGATCGGGCGAAGATCTACGGGCTCGAGTTCAAATGAGCGCTGGCAGGGCGTGCGTCCTGTCGGTGATGAGATGCGCGTTCCCCGTCCCAACGGAAGGTCTTCATGCGAATCCCGGTTCGTTTGATCCTGCCATGCTTGCTGCCGGCAACACTTTCCGCGCCGTTCGGCGCTCACGCCGGCGAGACTCTGTACAACGGCATCGTTCTGCCCGATGAGTGGCCGCCGACACACTACGTATTGTCGCCCGACTCGCCGGCGCCGCCTTACCTGGCTTCGCCGCCGGCGGTGATCCCGATCGATGTGGGGCGGCAACTGTTCGTGGACGATTTCCTGATCGACCAAACGACGCTGAAACGGACATTTCATCAGGCCAAACTGCATCCCGCCAACCCCGTCCTCAAACCGGACAAACCGTGGGAGCAGGAGACGTATCCGACGGCCATGCCCTTCAGCGACGGCGTCTGGTACGACCCTGCGGACCGGATCTTCAAGATGTGGTACATGGGCGGCTACTGCGCCTCGGTGTGTTACGCCACGTCGAAGGACGGCATTCATTGGGACAAGCCCTTGCTGGACGTGAAGCCGGGGACAAACGTGGTCTTCGGGAAACGGCGCGATTCGACCACGGTGTGGATCGACTCTGAGGACAAGGATCCCGCGCGCCGGTACAAGATGTTCTGTTATGAGAACGCCGACCGGCCAGAGACCGGGACGAGCGACCCGGCGCAGAGTCTCCACTTCTCCGGGGACGGCATTCACTGGAAGCAGGTGGCCGCCCCGCGCTGGGTGCGCGGCGACCGCAGCACGGTGTTCTATAACCCGTTTCGCAGGGTGTGGGTCTACGGCATCCGGGATTCGGCCGAGTCGGGGAATCTGAAGCATGCCCGCGTCCGGCGCTACTGGGAGAACTCCGATGCGCTGGCCGGCGCGGACTGGACGGAAGCCAGGGCCCCTTTCTGGATCAGCGCCGACCGGCTCGATCCGCGTCACCCCGAGATGAACATTCCGCCGGAACTCTATAACCTGGACTGTGTTGCCTATGAAAGCGTGATTCTGGGGCTGTTCGACATCTGGGTAGGTCAGGCGATCCCTCGGCCCAAGCCCAACTACCTGACCGTCGGCTTCTCGCGCGACGGCTTTCACTGGGACCGCTCGTCGCGCGAGCCCTTCGTCCCGCTGTCCGAACGCAACGGCGACTGGAACTGGGGCAACGTCCAGTCCGCGGGCGGAGGCTGTCTCGTCGTCGGCGACAAGCTGTACTTCTACGTCAGCGGCCGGGCGGGCGTGGAAGGCACGGCCGGTTCCGGCGTCTGCTCGACCGGCCTGGCCGTCCTGCGTCGCGACGGGTTTGCCTCCTTGGATGCCGGCGAGGAACCAGGGACACTCACCACCCGCCCCCTGATGTTCAAGGGCAGGCATCTGTTCATCAACTCGGACGCGGCCGGTGGTGAGATTCGTGTCGCCGTGCTCACGGCGAACGGTGAGCAGATCACTGCATTCCGCCAGGACCGCTGTGTGCCGATTACCACCAACCGTACGATTCAGCCGGTCCGATGGGCAGAAGCACTTGACCTGTCGGCCCTGGCCGGCAAGCCGGTGCGCTTTCGTTTCCACGCGACCAACGCAAAGCTCTATTCGTTCTGGGTAAGCCCGGACGAGTCCGGTGCGAGCTACGGTTACGTCGCCGCCGGCGGCCCGGGATTCACTGAGCCGCGCGACACGGTCGGTCAGGCCGCCCTTGAATCAGTATCGCGTGCGACGAGTCCCGCCGCCGACCTGCTGCGGACAGGGGAGGATCCCGCGGATTGGGTGGATCTCCTCCTGGCCCGGTAGCTTTTCCAGTCAGTCCGTCGGCTGACTCGAGCCCGCCTTCTTCTTCGCGGGCTGGACGTACTCGGCGATGGGGATCTTGTAAGCGGACAACGCGATGGCAGGCTCGCCCTCCGGTTTGCGGGGGATTCCGATGTACGCGGCTTTCACAAGCGATTCGTGAATCTGAAATCCGAACTCGCGAGAACCGTCTGGATTCCTGCTCACATCCAGCTTCGACCACAGCAGGATCTGGTCATCCTTGGCAATCTCCAGTCGGATTTGGGGCGCTCTGCCCAGCTCGCTCCCGGCCGGAATCAGCATTCTGACGATGATGCTGCCGTCGTCGTAGCGCAACGCCTCGAGATCGAACTCCAGCCTCTCTCCCGTCATGTGGACGACGTTCCCGCCGTCCTTGGGATGAACACCGTAGCCCACTTCCCACCCGAGTGCGGGAATCAGTCCGGCCAGCACAACCGCGGTGATGATCACGATCCGTTTCATGCCCGATCCTCCAGGTCTTGGTCCTGTCATTGTCCTCAGGATAGATGCCGCAGCGGAGGCCTTGTTCCCGGAAAAGTGCCACAGGATATCGAGCGAATCCCCGCCGATCCCCTGGATGCGCCGGATCAACGAGCCCGCGTACGTTGCGTCCGGCCGCCGCGGCGAATACCATCCCCGCTCCGATAGAACCACCCGGACCGGCACCCGCGTGAGGCACAGACAGACGCATGAGCGAACAGCAACAGGTACAGGACCGCCTGGCGCGGCTGGAACAGCTTCGGCAGCTTGGGGTGGACCCCTACGGGCATCGGTACGAGAACGTCGAACTCCTCGCGGAGATCCGTCGGCGGGGGGAGGGGCTCGGCCTCGAGCCGGGGCAGACTTCTGAGCAGAAAGCGCGGGTGGCCGGGCGGGTGATGCTTCATCGCTCCGCCGGCAAGCTCATCTTCATGACCCTCCGCGACGGCAGCGGCGACCTGCAGGTCGCGGTCAGCAAGGCCGCGGTCAGCGAGCGGGATTTCACCGTGGCCGCCAAGATGCTTCACCTGGGTGATATCATCGGTATCGACGGGACCATCGGGCGGACCAAGACCGGCGAATTGACCGTCTGGGCGAGCGCGGTGGCCATGCTGTGCAAGGCGGTCGAGCCGCCGCCGGCGAAGTGGCACGGGCTCAAGGACGTGGATCTTCGCTACCGGCGTCGGTACGTGGACCTGTTCGCCAACCCGGACGTCCGCGAGACCTTCAAGCAGCGCAGCCTGATCATCGACGCCATCCGCCGCTGCCTGGTGGACCGGGCCTTCTTCGAGGTGGAGACGCCGGTGCTCCAGCCGATCTACGGCGGTGCGGCCGCCCGGCCGTTCACCACCCACCACAACACGCTGGACATGACCCTGTTCCTGCGGATCAGCCCGGAGTTATATCTGAAGCGGCTGCTGGTGGGGGGGATGGAGCGGGTCTTCGAGTTCGCCCGCAATTTCCGCAACGAGGGCATCTCGACGCGGCACAACCCCGAGTTCACCATGCTCGAGCTGTACCAGGCGTACGGCGACTACAACGACATGATGGACGTGACCGAGGCCATGGTCACGTCGGCCATCGAGCGGATCGGTGGGGGGTTCAAGCGGCCGTACGGCGAGCTGGAGATCGACTTCACCCCTCCGTGGTCGCGGCGGTACTACGCGGATCTGCTCGAAGAACACGCGGGGGTGAAGATCGGCGACATTGCCGGCGTGCGGGTCAAGGCCCGGGCGTTAGGTATGAACGAGGAGGGTCTCGACGACGCCCTGGTGATCAACGCGGTATTCGAGGCGACGGTGGAGCCGAAGCTGGTTCAGCCGACCTTTGTGCTGGACTACCCGGCGCCGATCTGCCCGCTGACCCGGCGCAAGCCGGACGATCCCAGCATCGCCCTGCGGTTCGAGGTCTTCGTCGCCAACATGGAGCTGGGTAATGCCTACACCGAGCTGAACGACCCGCAGGTGCAGGAGGAGAACTTCCGCGCCGCCCTCGCCGGTGAGAAGCGCGACGAGACTATGGCCGTCATGGACGAGGACTTCGTGCAGGCCCTCCGCTACGGCATGCCGCCGGCGGGGGGGCTGGGCGTGGGCATCGACCGGCTGGTCATGCTGCTGACCAACTCGACCAGCATCCGGGACGTGATCCTGTTTCCCCTGCAGCGGCCGCGGGCGACCGGTGGAGAAAGCGAGAGCACGGACGATCTTCTCAGCGACGCCGACGTAAGAGACATGGAATAGGGGAAGCGACGACACGCTGGAAGTCAGCAGGGATCTCCGTTTAGCGGGCGGTCGCCATGCCCATGGCGCATTTGCGGATCTGAGCTTCGAGATCCCGGAAGCAGGTTGCTGAGGAATCCCGGCACTCCGGATTGACGCCGTATGTACAAGTACTTCCTGTGCCTCCGCTACCTGCGAAAACGGCGCATCGCCTTCTTCGCCGTCGGGGCGGTCTGTCTCTGCGTCGCGATGGTGCTGATCGTGGTCAGCGTCATGAGTGGCTTCCTCAAGATGGTCGAGGATCGCTCGCGGGGTATGCTCGGCGACCTGGTGGCCGAGAACGGGTCGCTGCAGGGGTTCCCCTTCTACGACGAATTCATCGAGAAGCTTTATCAGGAGATGCCTGATCAGGTCGAGGCGGCCACCCCGGTCATCATCAGTTACGGGGTGATCCGCTTCCCCTCCGACCAGATCACCAAGCCCGCCCAGATCGTGGGCATCCGGCTGGGCGAGACCACGCGGGTCAATGATTTCGAGAAGGGGCTTTTCTACGACAAGTACTACCCGGGCACGACCACGCTCAAACCCCAGCAGGAGCCCTGTTACGGCGTGGGCCCGGGCCGTTCGTTCATATTGCCGCCCGATCTGGAGCGGGCCTGGCAGAAGTTCCTGGCCACCGCGACGGAGGAGGAGAAGCGGGACATCCCCATCTCCGAGCACGCACCGTACGAGCGCCCCGGGATCTATCGGCCCATCCCGCTCAGCAACGTGGAGGTCTCCACCGACCCCTCCTGGGAGGGCCCCGAGCTGGCCGGCGCCATCCTGGGCACCGATCTGTGCGCCGAACGCCGCAGCCACGGC
>CAYVVX010000118.1:0-10810 GCA_964455315.1 uncultured Planctomycetales bacterium
GTGTCCACCAGGGCACTGATGCAGCCGGCCGTGTGGCCCGGGGTGGCGATTATCCGGACGCGCATGTCGCCGACCTCCAGGATGTCATTGTCGTTGAGGATGCGGTCGACTTCGCAGGACGACTCCGGGGTCGGCTGCCTGTAGCTCATGTCCAGGTGCGCTTCGTGTACCGCCCTGGCGGTGAAAGCTGATGCGGCGATGGGGATGCCCTCGGCCTGGATCAGATGCGCGCCGGCGGTGTGGTCGAGATGGGCGTGGGTGAGCAATGCCCAGCGGACGTCGGAGGGCTGGAGGCCGATGGCGTGGATGAAGGCGATGATCTCGTTGTGGCAGGTGCCGCGGCCGGGATCGACCATGATCGCACCATCGTGGCACACAATCAGGTAGGTCATGGAATGACCCTTGGCGGGGATGCCGTTCTCATAGGGATGGTAACCGTAGGTGTGGGGCAGTCTTGCCGGGCCGGCATCGGCCGACGGAGCGCGGCGCTGCGAACACCCGGCAACCACGGACACCGCGCCCAGGCCGGTGTAGGTGAGCAACGCTCTTCGCGATATGCGCTTCATGGCATCTCCCTGGATGGCCTGTTCGGGGTCTGCGGTTTCATCGCCCGGCCGCGGTGCTGCCTCGCGGCGCTCTGAACTCAACCTCGTGCAGCGCGAATCCTCCGCGCCCGTCCCGGGTTTGCTGCTCGAATATGATCTCCCCGTCGTGGATGAACTGGCACCCCTCTGGATGCACGAACACCGCCCAGAGTCCGTGTGCCCTGGTGTCCTCGATCAGCCGCGAGGGTTCGTATTTCCCGAACGACGGACAGAGGAGCAGTTCGCAGCCGTTATCGACCATGTAGCCGGTGGTCTCGCTGAAGCGGCGGTCATGCGGCGGCACGAGGACTGCCACGCGGTGAACGCCTTGCGGTCCCCGGCCGGGTCCGGCATGGCGGACGGCTCGGCTCCCGATGCGGGCATCGCCGCAAGCAACAGCAGGCCAAGAAGTACACTCGGAACTTGACAGGGCATGGTCCGTGGTCTCCGAATCAGGCGGTGCTGCGCAGGTCATCGATCGGTTCAGTCCGGCCCGCTCGATGGGAAAAGGCGATGATCCCAAATGGGCGCCGGCGAGGCAAGGACCGGCGGGCTAGCGATCCGTGTAGACCAGGGAGACTTTTCCTTCCGCGGGCTGGTGCGCGAGCCGCAACTTGAGCAGTGCCATCATCAGCGTGTCCGCCCGGGTGATGGCATCGTAATGCGGATGGCGCGTGGTGGCGGGGGGCAAGGGTACGCCGTCTTTCAGGAAGCTGTCGTTCGCCAGATCCGCGAAGCGGTCGGCCTCGCGGAGGTACTTTGCGTCACCGGTCAACTCGTGGCAGGCCAGCATCAGGAAGATCGCGTCGCCCAGTGTGCCCGGATGGAGGATCTCGTCGGGACCGGGCCGACTGCCGGCCCGGGATCTCACCATACCGCAAGTGGTGGAAGCCGGCGACATGGGCTAGGATGCACGCTTCGCTCAGGTGGTCCGGCCCGGATGTCAAATCGTAGAGTGCTTCTGCGGCTCATGGACATGGAGTGACCGACGGACTCATGATCATCGCTGTAGCAACGCTGCGCTTCGCGGATTACTTCATTCTGGTTGGCTATTTCGTGCTGATGCTGGGCATCGGCGGGTTCTTCTACCGCCGGATGCGGCGGATGAAGGACTATTTCACCGGGGGCAACCAGATTCCCTGGTGGCTCAGCGGCGTGTCGTACTACATGAGCTGCTTCAGCGTGTTCGCGTTCGTTGTTTACGCCGGGCTGGCGTACGAGCATGGGATGCTGGGGGTGACCGTCTTCTGGATCATGGCTCCGGCGACGCTGGTCAGTGCGCTGGTCTTCTCCAAACGCTGGCGGCGAGCCCGCATCGACAGTCCCGTGGAGTACCTCGAAACCCGCTACGGACAGGTCGTCCGCCAGATGTTCGCCTGGCAGAACATCCCCGTGCGGATCATCGACGACGCCCTCAAGGTGGTGGCCATCGGCCTGTTCATCTCCGAGGGGCTCGGCGTCGACAGGGAGCAGAGCATGCTCTGGTCCGGGCTGGTCATGCTGGTGTATACGCTTATGGGCGGTCTGTGGGCGGTGGCCGTGACCGATTTCGTGCAGTTCATCGTCATGCTGGCGGCGATCCTGGTGGTGTTGCCGCTCTCGCTGGCGAGGATCGGCGGGATCGGCAATCTGATCGAGAACGCCCCGGCGGGCTTTTTTCGTCCCACCAGCGGCGAATACGACGCGGTTTACATCGTATCGACCCTGTTCATGTTCCTGCTGGCATTCAGCAGCGTGAACTGGTCGCTGATCCAGCGGTATTACTGTGTGCCGAAGGAGCGCGACGCGGTCAAGGTGGGCTGGTTGGTGTTCGCTTTGAGTGTCGTCGGACCTCCGGCCATCCTGATTCCGGCGATGGCGGCCCGACAGTTCCTGCCCGCTCTCGACCACCCCAATCAAGTCTACCCGCTGCTCTGCGTTGAACTCCTGCCCGCGGGGATGTTGGGGCTGGTCATCGCAGCCATGTTTTCGGCGACCATGTCCATGCTCAGCAGCGACTACAACGTCTGTGCCAGCGTCCTGACCAACGACGTGTACCGCCGTTACGTGCGACCCACAGCCTCGCAACCTGAACTGGTGCTGGTCGGACGGCTGATGACCCTGGTCGTCGGAACGCTCTCGCTGGGCACGGCGTTCTATCTGGCCAGGCAGAAGGATAGCGATCTTTTCCGGAGCATGGTTAAGCTGTTCAGCGTCGCAACCGCGCCGGTAGCGCTGCCCATGATCGCAGGACTCGTCTCCAGGCGAATCACCAACTTCGCGGCCCTCTACGGCTACCTCGCGGGCATATCTGTCGGGTTGATGTACTTCTTCCTCGGTCCTGATCGCCTGACGATCCACTTCGCCGAGTGGCTCGGACAGGACATCGTTCTTCTTAAGGAAAGTGCTCTGATCTGGCTGACGGCCGGATCGACCCTGATTGGAATGATTGTGGCCAGCGAGGCGCAACCGATGGTTTCAGAGCCTGAGCGGATCGACGCATTCCGCAAGCGCCTGGATGCACCCATCGGCACGCTGCCGGAGGATCGCGACGACGAGCCCGCGACACGCGGTTCAGCCCCGTTCTCGCCCTTTGGCGTCGTCGGGCTCTCCACGCTTTTGATCGGCGTCATGCTGCTGGCGGTGCTGCCGTTTCTGAAACGGACCCTGGCGTTCCAGGTCAATACCACCATCGGCCTCAGCTTGTCCCTCGCCGGGCTCGGCATGATCTGGGCCAGCCGCCGGGCGGTTGCCGCCAGCCGGCGCGCCGCGGCCCGGCAGTCGTGACAGGAGAACAGCCTATGCCTGAGCAACCGTCGATCACCGGGATGTACCGCCAGAAGCTCTGGGAGTTGATGGAGTACATCGAGCGCACTCAGCTTGCGGCCATCGAGCGCGCCGCGGATCTGCTCGCTGAAGCCACCAGGTCCGACCGGCTCATCCACCTCATCGGCACCGGCGTTCATTCACGGATCGCCGCCGAAGACGGCTTTTTCCGCGCCGGTGGTCTGGCCAACGTGAATCCGATCTTCGCCCTGCCGATGGAAAGCGGCGTTCGGTATATCACCGCGATGGAGCAGCGACCGGAACCCGTCAAGGCCCTGCTGGGGATGTATTCGCTCGGCGCGGGGGATCCACTGATCGTGGCCAACCTGTACGGCATGAACGCGTTCACCATCGAGACGCTGCTGGAAGCGGAACGGCTGGGGCTGCGCGTGGTGCTGCTGACCTCGCGGGCGTGTGCGCGGGCCATCCCCAAGGATCATCCCAGCCGGCACCCGACGAAGCTCGACGCCGAGGAGGTTCGCCACGAGGTGCTGATCGACGTGCCCATGCCGATGGGGGATGCGCTGCTGCGCTTCGAAGGCTGTCCCTTCCCGGTGGCCCCAAGCAGCGGCGTGCTGCTGAGTTTCGCGCTGCACGCGATGTTCGCGACGGCGACGGCGAAGCTCCTGCGTGAGGGGTTCGACGCTCCGGTGATCCGCAGCATAAACACGCCCGACTACGGCATCACCAACCAGCGGCTGTGGGACAGGTACGCCGGGCGGGTGAAGCACCTGTAGCGTTACGCCACGACGACGGCCTCGGGGCATTCTTCCGTCATTTCACCGAGGTGCTTTGTCTGATCGTTCCGCCAGCGGCGCCGCCCGGAACAACGCCCCCGGCTGCACCCGCTCGGTGAACGACAGCAGCCCCCAGCTCAACACTTCCCAGGTCATCAGCCGCGACGTCTCCGGCCGCCCCTTGCGCAACAGCAGGTGGCCGATGTAGCTCAATTCGCGATCGGCCGCGCCCCGCTCGTCACGGTGCCCGGGGATCTCCCGCGCGAATGCGTACATCAGGAACGGCAGCGCCGACATGTCCGTATTCCGCTCGAGGTAATGAGGCACATCGGCGCCGCGGGTGCGCTGGTTGGCGCCCATCCATTCCAGGGCCTGTTTGATCTCGTGCATCGCCGCGTGGCGAGCTTCCGAGTCCGGCTGCAGATGCCCGAGCCCGGCGGCATAGAGTTCAAAGCAGTAGAAGATGATCCCCGAGGGCCGCTGCTCGAAGGTGATCGGCTTGACGTCGCGGAAGTGCCGCCGGGTCATCCATTTCACGGCCCCCTTGCCCACCTGGAAATAGCCCTCGTCCCCGGTGGCATCGTGCAGTTGGAACGCCAGTGTGCCGAATGTGGCCGACGAACACCACCACGAGTCCGCATACTGCGGCCACAGGCCGTTGCTGATCCCGCCATCCGTGCCGACGTAGTTGTCCATGACCAGTCTGGCGAAGCGCTTCACTGAATCGAGATAGCGCTCGCGATCATCAGGCTTTTCGCAGCGCATGGCCGTCGCCAGCACGCCCATGCCGATGGAGCTGCTGTCGGCGACATTCCACTGGCCCTGGTCCTGGCCCGGCGCGCGGGAGTGGTTCATGAAGTAGGCGCCCGCGGGGATCATCCGGTTCTGGCAGTCGATGATGTGGTCCGACCACTTGCGGCAGGCGTCGAGATAGGCCCGTTTGCCGGTCATGTCGTAGGCGACGGCCAGGGCCCGCACCGCGTGGGCGTCCTCGAAAAAGGGCATGTGATGCGTTTCGGTGCTGGCGTCGTCGCGGGCGACAAACGGGGTGATCTTCTTGGTCAGCTCCTCGGTTGCCAGGTCGCAGAGGGTCAGGAACTGCTCCCGGTAAAGTGATGCCGATGCGTCGCCGATGCGGGCGTGGAACGTCTCCAGCAGCGGATCCTTCACCGCGGCCATCCAGCCGAGCAGTTCACCGCGGAATGCACTGATCCGCTCGCGGTGTTGCGGGTCGTCGATGAGGTTGTTCAGGGCACACGGATCGGCTTCGTAATCGTAGAATTCCTCCGGCACGCGATAGAGAAACAGCTTGACCCGTGCCGCGACCGCTTCGTCGGTCTTCGCGCCGGCGCGCATGGCATTCATGGTCAGGCCTGACTGGGACTCGTTCCTGAACTCCCTGCTGCCGTCAGACCAGGGGTTGAAGATGTAGCCGAATCGCCGGTCCTGCACGCTCCGCATCGGGTAGTCGTTCCTGCCCGACGTGCAGTGGAAGGTGGTGAATACGCGGTCGCGGCCCTCCTGGGCCTTGCCGTCCAGAAGCGGCAGCATGGATCGGCCGTCCACGCCGTCGACCGGCGGAAGTCCGAGTGCGTCGAGGAGCGTGGGCATGAGGTCGATGCCGGAGACCATGTGGCGGGTGTCGACGGCGCCGGGTCTGACCCGGCCGGGCCAGCGGACAATCCACGGTGTGCGCGTGCTGGTCAGGTAGCAGTTGGTCTTGGCGAACGGCAGCGGCATGCCGTGGTCGCTGAGGAACATCACCAGCGTGTTCTCCGCCAGGCCCGCGTCGTCGAGCGCCTTGAGCAGCCTGCCGACGGTCTCGTCGCAGCGGTGAACCGAGGTGTAGTACTGGGCGATCTCGCGGCGGACATCCGGCAGGTCCGGGAGGAAACAGGGTACCTCGACCTCCTCGGGCCTGTACGTCCGGCTCAGTTCTGGGTGCTGCGGATCAGCGCGATCGCCGCCGCGCCGGCGCTGCTGGGCGCTTCCGGCGAAGGGGCGGTGAGGATCCTGTGAGTTGGCCATCAGGAAGAAGGGCTTACCTTCGCCCTTGGCTTTCTCGAAAAACGTCCTGGCGTGCTCGTAGTACAGGTCGGGAGCGCGGCCCTGGCCGAGCTGGTCCGGCTCGACCACGACGTCCCAGCAGTGCTTGGCACGTGGCTCGAGGTGCCCGACCTTGGCCATGATGCCGTTGAGGTAGCCGGCAGCGCGGAAGGATTCGCCGAGCGTGGGCACGTCCGGGTTGATGGGCTCGAATCCCTCGGCGGCGTTGCGGTGCGGGTAGCGCCCGGTCATCCAGACCGAGCGGCAGGGCTGGCAGACGGCGATGGTGACATGAGCATGGGCAAAGCGCATGCCCTGTGACGCGAGGCGGTCGATGTGGGGGGTGATGTCGGGCGTCCTGGACCCGGTCACGCCCAGCGAGTCGTAGTTCAGGTCATCGGCGGTGATGAGCAGGACGCTGGTGCGGACTGCGGGATCTTGCGCCGGTCGGGATTCGGCCGCCTGACCTTCGAGGGAGATGAGCGCGCAGGCAAGCAAGGCTGCCGGCATCCAGGGATGGGGGCGAAGCATGGTTAGACTCCAGCCGGACCGGGGGATGGGTTCGATGCCACTGCTGACGGGTGTTACCTTACTCGACATGTCGTCGGCGCACGAGGAGCGGAGGTGCCTGGGGCGGCGTGGGTCCCCTCCCCGGGCTCGAGCCGGCGGCGCGAATCGGGGTCTTCTCGACGCCGGCCCGGCTTTCACCTCGTACCGCTTTCGGCTAAAAGCTCCTGCAGGCGGGGCATCAGATCGAGAGGCCTGGCACAACCATGCGCTACCCTCATGTCGGCGGGTGTCTGAGAATGGTGGCTGTGGCCGCGGCAGTGCTCACATCAGCGCGGCCGGCGGTTGGTGAGCCGGCGACCGTCGGCCGGCCCAACGTCCTGCTCATCACCGCCGATGACATGAACTGGAATGCTCCCGGCTGCTTCGGCGGGATGACCCCTGACGTCACCCCGAACATCGATCGCCTGGCCGGTCAAGGCGTGCGCTTCCGTCATGCTCATGTCACCATCGCCGTGTGCACCCCCTCGCGATCCGTGCTGCTGACCGGGCGCTATCCTCACCGCAACGGCGTGGAAGGCTTCCAGCGCATCCGGGAGGACGTGGCCACCTTGCCCGCGCTCCTGCGCAAGGCGGGATACCTGTGCGGGACCATCGGCAAACCGCTCGGCCAGCAGGAAAAGTTCGAGTGGGAAAGGGAGTATGTCTACCCAGGCCGGGCCGACGAAGCCCTGTGGGGGCGGGATCCGGGCGTCTACCAGCGCTTCACCAGGACGCTCATCGCTGATGCGCTGGCGACCAGGCGTCCCTTTTTCCTGATGGCTAACTCGCATGATCCGCACCGTCCCTTTCACGGCAGCGCGGACGAACTGCGACGTCGCGGCCCGGGTGCCGGCGAGGTAGCGATGCCGTCGCGGGTCTATCGTTCCGACGAAATCGAGGTGCCCGGTTTCCTCCCCGATCTTCCCGGGATCCGCACGGAAATCGCCCAATACTACAGTTCGGTGCGCCGCTGTGATGACACGGTCGGCGCGATCCTGCGGGTTCTCGACGAGCTCGGGGTCGAGGGCAACACGCTGGTCATGTTCATGTCGGATAACGGGATGTCCTTTCCGTTTGCCAAGACGAACTGTTATCTGCACAGCACGCGTACCCCGTGGATCGTCCGTTGGCCGGACCGGATCAGGCCCGACCGCGTCGATGAGGAGCATGTCATCTCCGCCATCGACTTCATGCCGACCATCCTCGAGGTTGCCGAAGTCACTCCTTCGCTGGGCCTGGATGGCTCCACCCTGTTGCCGATTCTCCTGGGCCGCCGGCAACCCGGGCGCGATCACGTGTTCACCCAGTTCAACCATATCCATGGACGCACTCCGTATCCCATGCGGTGTCTCCAGAACCGGCGATTCGGCTACATCTTCAACGCCTGGTCCGACGGCCGCCGCGTGTACGACGCCGAGCCGCTGAGCGGACTGAGCTTCGAGGCGATGAAAGCGGCCGCCGCGAAGGATCCCGGGATCGCGGCCCGCGTCGGCCTGCTGGAGTACCGCGCGGTGGAGGAGCTCTACGACTTCGAGACCGACCCGGACGGGCTGCACAACCTGATCGACGACCCGCAATATCGCGAGGAAGCGGACCGGCTGCGTGGCCAGCTTCTGGAGTTGATGCGAAACACGGGCGACCCGGCTTTGGAGGCATTCGAAAACCGGCACTCGCCGGCGGCACGGGAGCGGTTCATGAGCCGCTACCAGGCCAAAGCGGCCCGGGAGATCGAAGCGCTCAAGGAATACGAGGAACGCACCGGGTACCGCTTCTGACGCGATGCGTGCAGAACGTCCCGGCAGAGGAGCAAATCTGATGTATCACCTGCATATTCACCGAGCCGCCCTGATCGCGGCGCTGCTGCTACCCGGCGGGATCACCGGCATTTCGGCGGCTGAACCGCAGTACGATGCCAATCCGTTCATCATCGATCTGGACATCCCCGCGCCGCAGGACAGCGCCGGCTCGATGGTTACCGCCGACTTGGATGGCGATGGCCGCATGGACTACGTGGTCACGGTTCCGGGACACGTGGCGGCGTATGCGCACGACGGCGGCAAGCTGTGGATTCTGAAGACGCCGGTCGTCGTAGGTGGTTCTTCGGAGAGCCATGGGCTTCCCGGGCATAACGGGCCGGGCGTGCAGGCGGTGGACGTGGACGCGGAAGCGGGCGTGGAAGTGCTCTTCCTGACCCTGGACGGAAAGCTCATCATCGTCGATGGCGCGACCGGTCGGGAGAAGCACAGCCATCGACTGGCGGCCCCGAAAGGGGCCCAGCGCTGGGAGCACCTGGTGGTGGCCGACTTCCACGGTAAGGGCAATCGGGACCTGCTGCTCCAGGCGACCAACGCGGATGGCTATCGCATGGGCCGATTCATCGCCGGCTGGACGCTGGATGCGCTGGCGAAGCCCGACGGCAAGCCCATGTGGCAGCGCGACGATTTCCTGGCCTGCGCCCACAACGGGGCCCGGCTTGCCGATCTGGACGGCGACCGGCGCGACGAGGTGCTGGGCGGGACGATTGTCAGCCCTGAAGGCAAGATCACCAGTCGCGTTCCGCTCAAGGGACACATCGACTCGATCTACGCCGTCGACGTCCGGCCGGATCTTCCGGGACTGGAGGTGGTCGCGCTGGAGGAGGGGGGCGGCAACCGGATCTTCCTGTACAACGGCCAGCGGTTGATCTGGGAAACGCATTACCGCCACTGGGAGCCACAGAACGCCGCGGTGGGTGAGTTCGATCCGGATCGTCCGGGCCTGGAAGTGTGGTGTCGAAGCCGCTTCAACGAACACCAGAAGCCCTTTGTCTTCGACGCCCGGGGGGAGCTGATCGCCCACTACGAGATGGACGATGTGGCCCCAGCCGACTGGACGATTGCCGGAGTCGAGGTCATCAACACCATCGACTGGACCGGGGAGGAACGGCAACTGATGGCCGCCAAGGAACGTCACGAGGCGGGTGACGTGGCCGTCTTTGAGGCGCTCACCGGCAAGTTCGTCCAGCGATTCCCCACCAAAGCGGATCGCCTGTACGTGGCCGATGTCTCGGGCGACTGGCGCGAGGAGCTGATCGTGCTGAACGGCCATCAACTCGAGATCTACCACAACCCGCAGCCGAATCCCCGTCCGGATCGGAAGCGGCTGTGGACCGACAGAACGTATCAGCGCAGCAAGATGACCTGGAACTACTACAGCCCGTGATGGCAGGCGGCGATGCAACAGAAGCGGGCAGTCGTTCCGGACGGGTTCACGCTCGCCTGCCCTGACCGGTTCCACTCACCAATCGAACGAAGCAGGACGCTCAGGGTTGCTTCTCGACGAGGCCGTAATGATCGCGCAGAGCCCGGTAGAACCGCTGGACGTGTTCATCGTCCGCGATCCGTGACCACGATGCGTACGGGAAAAACAGCGTGCATCCGTTGACGGGTGCCAGCTTCTCCGCGCCCCCCGCGATGAAGGGAACGACCGCGGCGGCCTCGGACGGCGACCTGTACTTTCCGCAGTCGATGATCGGGTAGACGGTTCGATCGGGGATTACTTCCCGCCACGTCCTGACCAGGGCAGCGATCCCCTCGTGGTAGGTGGGTTGGCCGTAGCGGTTGTAGCACCACGGCAGGACGATGTCGGCATACGCGTTGTAGTCCTCCGGACCGATGGCGAAGCGGGGGTCGCCGATGGCGAAGTGCGGGCAGACGATGAACAGCTTGTTGGCGCTCTTGAGCTCCTCAGCCATGACCTGGAGGACCCGCAGCGCGTAACGCCGTTCGATCTGCGACTCGCAATCGTAGGCCAGCCCGTCCACGTGGTCAGACGCTACCGCGCGCCGGACCCACCGTCTCACGGCATCGGTGTCTTTCAGGAAGGCATGGTCCTTCCACGGGGTGTACAGCGCGTGGGCCACCGCGATGTTGAGCATTCCCAGGCGCTTGTATTCGCGGAGTTCGTCCGGCGTGGCATCGCGGTAGAAGAAGATGCCCAGGCCGTAATCGCGACGCATGGCGATGATGTCCTCGGGCGCCAGTCTTCTGCTCTCGGCCTCCCAGATTCCCCAGCGTTTCTCGAAGGCGGGATTGAACACGTGCCGATGGG
>CAYVVX010000119.1:0-4540 GCA_964455315.1 uncultured Planctomycetales bacterium
AAAAAGCTCTACGGCGCCGATTTCGTCCTGCACCGCGCCCCTGACGGCGACAGCGTCTCGATCCACCTGGAACTACCGAGAGTCCCCTGATGCCGCGCCGCCACTCCAGCGTCTATCTGATTCTCATTGCGGGGCTGGCCGTCACCGCCGGGGTCTCGCTCAGCGTCGGCACCACCGGGGTCGGATTGGGGTACTACTGGTCGATCGCCCGGGAGACGGACACCCCGCTGGCGTCGCTGTGGGCGGAACTGTCGCGCCTGCCGGTGCCGCGTTTGCTGTTGGGCATGCTCGCCGGCGCGGCCCTGGCCTGTGCGGGGGCCATGTTCCAGGCCCTGTTCCGCAATCCGCTGGCCAGCCCGTACACGCTCGGCGTTTCCAGCGGGGCGTCGCTCGGCGCGGCCATCGCCATCACCTTCCTGGGTTCATCCGCGCTGTGGTACGGCTGGTCGCCGGTGAGCCTGTTCGCTTTCATCGGGGCCCTGGGCTGCGTGCTGACCGTGTATGCCGTCGCGGGCACCCGCCGGGGTGGCTCGAGCGCGACCCTGCTGCTGGCCGGCATCACCATCGGCTTCATCTGCTCGGCGGGCATCGTGCTGGTGCTGTTCCTGGGCAGCAACTACGACATGAGCGAGGTGCTGCGCTGGACCATGGGCCGACTCCAGACGGTCGGCCTGCGCCGGGTATACGAGATGACCGCGCTGCTGGCGCTGTCCGCCGCGGTGCTGATCTACCTGCATCGCGACCTGGATCTGCTGATGATGGGCGAGGACGTGGCCGCGGGGCGCGGCGTCAGCGTGCGCCGTTCACGACGCCTGATCTACTTCACCGGCTCGCTGCTGACCGCGGCGGTGGTGGCTCATTGCGGCCCGATCGGATTCGTCGGGCTGATCGTGCCGCACATGATGCGGTTCGCGGTGGGGCCGGTGCATCGGCGGCTGCTGCCGGCCTGCGCCATGGCCGGAGCAATGTTCCTGCCGCTGTGTGACCTGCTGGCCCGCAACGCGATGTGGTGGCTGAACGGTGAATCGCGCGAACTGCCGGTGGGCGTGCTAACCAACATGCTCGGCGGAGGGTTTTTCCTTTACCTGCTGCTCTCGCGGCGGGGGCAGCGCGGCGGATTGTAGGATCTCTCAGCCGCCGGCGAGGTCGCACAGGATCTCGCAGCCACGCTTCAGCATGTCGTCGCCGGTCGCGTAGCTCAGACGAAAGTGCGTGTCCCGGTCGCTGAATACCGAGCCGGGGATAATGAGCAGGTTGCGCTCGACCGCGGCCGCGGCGAAGGCGGCGGAGGTCGGGTAGTTCGCGGGGATGCGCGGGAAGAAGTAAAAGCCGCCGCCGGGCTTGATCAATTCGAATCTGGGAGTGAGCAGTTCCAGGACCAGGTCGCGTTTGCGGCGATAGGTGTCGACGTGTCCGGAGATGTCCGCGTCCATCGCGGCCAGCCCGGCGTGCTGCACGATGCTGGGGGCGCAGACAAAGGTGTACTGCTGGAGTTTGGTCATCTCCTCGATCAGGAACCGCGGACCCGCCGCGTAGCCCAGCCGCCAGCCGGTCATGCCGTAGGTCTTGCTGAACCCGCGGAGGAGCAGCGTGCGTTCCGGTGCGAAGCGCAGGCCCGACAGCACCGGGGCATCGTAGGTCAGCCGGTCGTAGATTTCGTCCAGCAGGAGGATCAGGTTGTGCTTCCGGGCGAATTCCGCCGCGGCCTTCAATTCTTCCTCGGCGAGCACCACGCCCGTCGGATTGCTGGGTGTTGCCAGCACCAGGATCTTCGTCCGCGGGGTGATGGCGGCCTCGAACCGGTCGGCGTGGAAGCGGAAGTCCGGGTAGGTATCCACCAGCACGGGCTTGCCGCCGATGAGCCTGACCGCGTGCTTGTAGATCACGAAGTAGGGGTCGCCGATGAGCACCTCGTCGCCCGGATCGAGCAAGGCCATCAACCCCAGCAGGATGCCGCCGGACACGCCTGAGGTCACCAGCACCGGCAGCGGCTCGCCAAACTCACTGTGGAGATCCGCCTCCAGCCGCTCGCGCAGACCGGGGATGCCCTGGGTCACAGTGTATCCGTTGCGGCGGTTCTGAATCGCGTTGACCGCGGCGGCGCGGACCGGTTCGGGGACGTCGAAGTCCGGCTGGCCGATCGAAAAGTTGATCGGATCCTTCAGCTTGGCGCCGAGGTCGAAGACCTTACGGATGCCGGAGGCGTCGACTGACCGGCTCCTGGCGGAGAGAAAGCGATCCGGGCGCGGTTGGTCCGTCATGGGGCCAGGCGACTCCATCAGAGGCGTGTGCGGCGCGGTGAGCCGCCATACCCGTGGAACCGGGAGGCGGCACATGTCGAACGGAGAATCGCGGGGATTCTCGCCGGTAACTCGCGCAGAAGCGTCGAAGGGCCTACTTCTTGGCCGGTGCTGCCTTCGCGTCCGGCTTGGCGGCGTCGGCCGCGGCGTCGCCCTCCTCCTTCTCCTTCTTGGGCTTCTTGCCGACCTTGAGGTTGCGGTTGGCGACCTTGGGCAGGCCCAGGACGCTCTTGCCGTCCTCCCAGCGATCCTGGTCGGTGAGCCGCTTGATCCGCTCGGCGCGGGTGAGCACGTTGCGGTGGCGGGCGAGGGAACCGGCCGACTTCAGTGAGCGATCGATCGACATGATCGGGACAACTCCAACTTGCCTTCGAAATCCTGCGGCGGATCCCCGTCACATCGGCCTGAGGGCCGGGAGGGCACCCGCTCGATTACCATTTGCGGATCACCGCGTCCTTGAAAAGGTAACGGATCTGCCGCTTGCCTGCAAACGCCGCCTTGTACTCCTGGCCAAGCTTGGGCACGCTGCTGCTGAACCGCTCGGCCTCGCTCTTGTCCACCGGCGAAGTCCAGTCATATCCCCTGGTGGTCACCAGTTGCCAGCGGTCGCCTTTGCGCTCGATGGTCGTGCCGATGCCCTTGGCCTGCTGAAACCACGCCTGGGCATGTTCGGCGTCCGCCCGGTCACTGTCGGCGAAGCTCTCCAGAACCACGTAATTGAGCCCTGGAACGCGTTCCGAGGCCAATTCCGGGTTCGCTGGAACCGGCTGGGGACGCGGTCCGGGCGGCGCCGCCTGGATTCCGGCCGTGCCCGGCCGTGCCGGCGTGATAGGCTTGGGGGGTGGTGAGCCGCCGCCCGGCTGGCCGATCTTCAGAACGTCCTGGTTCACCGGGGGGGCGCTGGTGTCGTCGAGCGAGGTGGCCCCGGCGGATACGCCGGTCAGGGGTGTCTGGCGGCCCGCGCTGCGGCCGAGTTCGAACCCGACATAGATGGTCAGCAGAAGCACGCCGGCGGCGATGGCGCCGTTGACCGGGTTGAGCGACAGCTCCAGTCGCCCCGCGTGGAGGCTGAATATGGGACGCTGGGGCGCCTCGTCGTCGGGGGGATCGCCCGGGATCGCGACCATCCGCCTCGCCGGGCGGGATCGCTCGATGGTTGAGGCGTCGGCGGACTCCGGCGCGGCGGGCGGTGCCAGTGGCGATGGGGCGGGACCAGCCGACGGCGCCGTCGGTCCGCCGGGATCATGGCTGCCGTCGGCGGCTTCCCCGGGCGAATGTGCATCCGGGGCCTCGGGCTCCGAAGCCGCGGCATCGCGACCTTTCCACCACTTGGGCAGCGGCACGCGACCCTCTTTGCGGACTTCCTGCTGCTTGTTGATCACCTCAAAGAGCGCAGGCGCATGTTTTGACTTGGCCACTGGTCCATCCTTGAATTGCGGGTTCCCCTGCTGCGCTATCCCGCCGGCAAATCGCAATAACGGATACAGGATAGCCTTCCGGCGGGGAGAATCAAGCTTCGGTGGATTCAGAATCTGGGCCCGGTGATGCGTCGCTGGAACAGCCCGAAATCGGCCTGATCGGTGTCTCCATCGCCGTCCAAATCGGTGGTGGCGCAGGCGGGGCTCTGCTGGTCGACCGTGGCGCCGGTGGCACAGTCGCGCATGTGCAGGGCGTCGTCCACATCGACGTCGCAGTCCTGGTCGAAGTCCACCGGCAGATGGCCGTTCGGCGTTCGCGGCGTGGGGATGACGTTGCCGTCAGTGCCGTCCATCGGACCGCTGAGTGGCTGGAGATCGCCGGGGCTGTCGGTGTCGTAGCCGTCGGGGCAGCGTCCGCCGCCGGCGGGCAGTACACCGGCCAGCGGACCGAAGACCGGGCCGTCGTAGTAGATGAAGTCACCGGTTCCGCCGTCGGAGAAGCCCAGGGCATCCTCAATGGACGAGCCGATGGCCAGGTCCACCACGCCGTCATTGTCTCCATCCACGTCCTGTCCCACCGTCGCGGTCAGTCCCTGGACCAGCAGGATGGTCTGGGTGCCGTTTTCGAGCACGTTCAGCGTGCCGATGCTCAGGTCCGGATTCGTGGCGGAGGTGCCGAGGGTGAAGAAGCCGCTGGCGGACAGGCTCTTGCCGGACAGGTCCCAGGACCGGTCGATCACGCCGGGGTTGCCGGCGTCGCCCTCGATGATGACCACGTGATAGCCGTTCAGCAGGGCATTGGCCGGCCCGTGCAACTCGATG
>CAYVVX010000119.1:4550-9254 GCA_964455315.1 uncultured Planctomycetales bacterium
GGTCGAGCGAGGTGGAGGGGTCGATGAGCACCTCGTTGATCTTGACGCCCGAGGTGACGACGGTAGCGCCGACGCGAACCGTGGACACCAGGGTCAGGTGGTCGCTGGCGGTCTGGGAGTCGTTGGACTGCGCCGGCGGCGGCAGGCTGCCGAAGGCGTAAGTCTCGGAGTGGAAGATGTATGCTTCCAGGAACTTGCCCGAGAGCGCGGGGCTGTACAGGACGTGGTCGATGGTCCGGCCGGATGGCCAGCGCGTGGTGTCGCTGCCGTTGTTGGGGTTGAGCATCGAATAGCGGGTCAGGGCCGTCTGCATCTGGATGACGGGGGCCTCGAACTGATCGGCGTTGAGATCACCGGCGTAATAGATTCGCGCCTGCGGCTGGAGGCTCAGCAGCGCGGCCGCATGGGCGCTGTCGGTGGTGGCCTGGTTGAGGCGCAAGGTGTTGTCGCGGCTGGCACTGCCGGACTTGTAATGGGCGCTGTAGACGCGCAGCTCAGAGCCGACGGTGGGCAGAATGTCCAGGTCGGCCCAGATGGTGGGGCGCTCGAACGTGCCGCCGTTGGGATCGGCGGTGAAGAGCATGCCCGACGCGGTGAGCGGATAGGCGCTGACGATCATGTTGCGCGGGTTGCCGTTGCCCGGTGAGCCGAGGCAGGTGTAAGGGTAGCGCGCGGAAAAGTAGCTCAGGAATGCGGATTGTCCGGTGCTGTCCTGGGCTTCCTGGAGCAGCAGGACGTCAGGGTCGATGGCCTCGACGATGCGGACCAGGGCCTGGTGAGCGCTGGTGCCGGGCGCGTCGAACTGGAGGATGTTCCAGTCCAGGATGGTGACATCGGCGGTCTGACCTCGCAGGGACACGGCCGGTGAGGCCAGGGCCAGCCCGGCGACGAGGCAGAGGACGGATCGACGCTTCAATTATCCTCTCCTGATTCGCCCGCCAGGTGCGGGACGTGGCGAGCCGGCTCCGCGAGGCAAGCGGCTGATTGTAGCATTTGCCGCACGGGGTTCAAAGCCGATGCCCGGCGGGTGGACGCTGGCGCGGCTGGCGGGCACAATGCACCTCGTGAAAGCCGCGAAATCCGCTTCTGACGAGGTCGCTTCCGTGCAGGGCATTCCATCCAACCGTCTATGCAGAACCCCGGCTTGCCTGGTTTGGGCGATCTGCGTCGCGGCCCCGCTGTGGTCCGCGTTGGCGGGCGGCTGCGCCGTGGTCAGCAATCTACCCGCGCCCGGCGACTTTCAAACCCTCCAGGAACCCGAGTACGGCCGAACCTATCACACCTACATCCCCTCGTACTACGACGCCAACCGGAGGTGGCCGCTGCTGATCGCGTGTCACGGCACGGTACCGTTCGACACAGCCGAGCGGCAGCGGGACCAGTGGGCGGGGCTCGCCGAGCAGAAAGGATTCCTGGTGGCGGCGCCGGAGCTGCTGGGAACCAGCGGCCTGCCCCCGGAGCCGCAGAAGCAGATCCAACTGCAAGGCGACGACGAGAAGGCGATCCTGTCGGTGGTGCAGGCGATGCGGGCGTCGCGGCGGGTGGAGGACACGCGGGTGTTCATGAGCGGCTGGTCGGCGGGAGGGTACGCGGTTCTGTACACGGGCCTGCGGCATCCGGAAGTCTTCCGCGGGTTGTCCATATCCCAGGGCAACTTCACCGCGGCTTTCGTGGAGCCGTGCATCCCGTTTATCGATCACCATCAGAGTGTGCAGATCATCTACGGAAGCGAGGACCCGCTGAATAAGGAGGCGGTTGCCTGCGGGGACTGGCTCCGCATGCACGGGATAACTCCGGTGGTGATCGTCCGGCCCGGCATCCACAAGCGCGATCTGCCGCCGGTGATCGACTTCTTTGAGAAGACCGTCCGCGAGAAGGCCTGGGTGCGCATTCAGGTCCGCGAGGATATCCAGGATGATCAGCAGGTGACCCTGAGCGTGAGCGGCTCCTTCGAGCCGAAGCGGTACCTGTGGGATTTCGGTGACGGCGGCCAGCGCTCGGAGCAGGCGTCGCCCACCCATCGCTACGCCCAGCCGGGGCAGTACGCGGTCAAGGTCGCGCTCTGGGATCCCCAGGGCAGGACCGTGGTGCGCCAGATTGAACTGCGCGTGCCGCGCATCCGCCTCGGGGCTCCGCGCTGACCCGATCTCGTCTCCACCGGGGTACCAGGGGGACCGATAATCCCGCCGCTGGACAGGCTGATCCGTGGGTGCCCGGTGAAACCCTGCTCTCCCTGCTGATCGATTCCCGTCTTCCCGTGCCGATAATCACGCGCACCCGAGTTCGTGCCTGCCGCATCCCTGGACTCGTGCGGGGGAGCCGCCGGTGCCATACTGGTTTTGGGACGCATTCTAAGTGAAGCACGCTTCCGGACCTGCCGACAAGCCTTGTCAGAGAGTTTCCTGCGCGGGCTCCGAACGGACTCGGCGGTTGAGGCAGGCGCAGCGCTTTGTACAAGGATGGCGGCCCATGAAATGGCAGACCCTGGCACTGTGGTTCGTGGCCTGCGTCGGTGCGATGCCGGCCGGCTGCGGTTTTATCACCATCACCAGTGACACCGATTACAAAGGCGACCTGTTCGAATTCACCAACGATCAGGCCGACCCCATCCTGGAGGCCACCGCGGGGGCCAGAGCCACCGTGCTGGGCGACATCGACCGGGACGGCTACACCGACGTGGCCTCGATCTCCGGTGAGTCCCAGCCGGTGCAGTTGCACCTCTGGAACGCCGCCACCGGCGTCTTCGACTTTGTCTCCATCGCCGGCGGTGCCCCACTGTCGCTGATGTCCGACATCGAGATTGCCGACCTCAACGGCGACGGCCGGCTGGACCTGATCGTCCTGGTGGAGGACACCGGCTATGTCCCGCCCACCGACACGGACCTGCCGGGGGCGCTGGTGCTGCTGCTGCAGGGCAGCAACCCGCGGGATCCGGCCACCTGGACACAGGTCGACTTCATGCGCCAGGTGGACCCGTCGATCAACTGCTTTGCGACACCGTTCATTCCCGAGTGCAACATGCTCTTCGGGAACAGCGACACCGGTGTGACTGACATGGCGGTCGGTGATGTGACCGGCGACGGCCGGCCCGACATCGTGGTGCTGTCCAACGAGCCGAGTTCCGACGATGGCTCGGCCAGCACGTTCTGTTACCTCTTCGCGAACCCGGGTCCGACGCTGGTGGCCGATCCCGCCGCCTGGCAGCGGGTGGCGGTGGAGCGGGATGTGGTCGAGCTGCACCGGGTCAAGCTGGTCGACCTGGATGTGGACGGCGATCTGGACGTGGTCATCACCGCACCGGAGGCGAAGAGCTTCAACGTCCGCTGGATGCGCAACCTGGGGGCCGGAGCCACCTGGCGGCGGGCGCTGATCGGGCAACAGCAGGGGGGGGCGGAGCAGATTGCCATCGGTGACATCGACGGCGACGGAGACCCGGACGTGGCGTCATGCAGCGTTCAGTACGGCCTCACCCAGTGGTTCCGCAACCCTGGTCCGGCCAACGTGAGTGCCGGTTCACCGCAGATTCCGTGGGACGTCTTCAACATCGGCAACCTGGACAACCTGACCATCAACGGCGCGGCCGCGGGCACGGACATTAACCAGGTGCAGCTTGTCGACCTGGATGGAAACGGCACGCTGGACGCGTTTGTCACCGCGAGCGGAACGGCGTTCATCTACTATCGCAATGCGGATGTGCTGGATACGTGGCGGGTGATCCCGACGTTCACGACCGAACCGACCGGTACCATCGGGAAGTCGTCGTTTCTGGATGTCTTCAGCGACGGCGTCATCGACGTCATCGCCCCGATCGATCGCGAGGGGCTCAACGCCGACCAACTCGCTCTGTTCAACCGGCGCTAACCCATCGAGGTCGTGCCGGAGCCGACGGCGAACCTGCCATACTGAAATGATGCGCGCGGCATGAGGTGAATTCACCCCATGCCGCGTGCTTCGTTTGGATGGGTGGCGCTTACGGACAGCTCACGTTCGAGAAGAGGCTCTGCTTGGTCTCGTTCAGATCGACGATGTTGACCACGCCGTCGGCATTGATGTCCGACCGGAAGTTGCCGGCGTCGAGCGGGTTGAACAGGTTCTGCTTGACCGCGTTCAAGTCCACGATGTTGACCACCGTGTCGCTGCTGTCACGATTGCCGCGCTGCACGCGAATGGATACATCGGTGTCGCCGGTGAGGTCGTTGCCGGCGGCGTCCTCCAGGCCGGACAGGGTCACGGTCAGGCACGCATTCGGGGCTGCACCAGTCAGGTCCACGATCAGATCGTTGCCTGCCGGCGTCACCGCGGAGCAGGCCCCCGACGAGAGCCCCACCTCGCTGCAATCCAGCGTCGCGTCGATCGCCGCCACCGGCTCGCTGAAGCTGAGCGCCAGTTGCGTGGGGCCGCCGGTGCGGCTTTCGCAGCCCGCGGTACCCGACAACGGCAGCGGAATGTCGAACGTTCCCGAGCCGCCGTGCATCCTGCGCGACACGGCGGCCAGCAGCTCCGGCGGCGTGACGTCGCCGGCCGCCGGCTTGATCAGGGGACTGCCCACGTCGATGTCGCCGACAGCACCGGGCGTTGCGTAAGCTCCGTCGATGCCGGCAATGGACAGGGCCCAGGCCGTTCCGGCATCGTTCAGGAACGTGCCGGCATATCCGGGTAATGTTCGGTGATGTTGTTAACGCAGACACAGTACACAACATCACC